>JACXUE010000104.1 GCA_014764075.1 Sulfuricurvum sp. | reverse complement strand
ATGTACGGATTAGGGATATATTCACACGCATAACGTGTCCCCAATTCGCTTTGGAGAATATCGACCATCGATTGAAACGATCGCGCCCTCCCTGTTCCTACATTAAATACTCCAGATTCTTTGGGGTTCATCGCGAGGATATTGGCTTGGAGTATATCTTCGATGTAGATGAAATCGCGCAATATCTTATCCGATCCCTCAAACAATTTCGGATTTTTTCCTGCAAGCAATTGATGTCCAAATTGTACCACCATCGAGGAGGTTTTGTTTTTAAAAAACTCTCTTGGACCGTAAACGTTGAAATAGCGCAATCCCACAATTGAGATGTTCGGATGTTTTTGAGCATATTGGCGTCCTAAATGATCCATCATCAGTTTTGAAAACCCATACACGTTTTGGGGGGCTTCGCGACCAACCACTTGCGGAGAGGGGGCATCGCCATAGGTCGCTCCCGATGAGGCATAGATCATGTTAGCACCATGAACCACCGCAATATCGAGGAGATCTTTAAACGCATTGACATTGGTCTGGATCATCAAATCCTGCTCTAATGCGGTAGTATCCGAAATCGCCGCCTCGTGAAAAATATAATCGAATCGATAGTTTTGCGCCAACGTTGCCATCAAAACTTTGTCATTAATATCACCGCTAATCACCTCACCGCGAAACCCAATCAAATTTTTGAAATGACCGAAACTTTTGAGATTGCCGTTAGAGAGGGTTTGGGTTGAGCGAAACGAATCGAGCACGACGATATGCGCATTCGGATGGTTGTCCTGAAAGTAAAATGCAAGATTGGAACCGATAAATCCGGCTCCCCCCGTGATCAATATCGTTTTTCCGTTCAAATCGGTATCGACATAACGCATCAAAAGTCCTTCCTAAAGGTGGTATCATATTGTAACAAACTCTAGATTAAACCATAAATAGTTAGAGTGATTTAAGATTGATGGGAATATAATAGCGTTCAAATTTTTTATGGAGAAAGCAAATGAAAAAAATTGCTCTTGCAATGTTGTTCGCTGGTGTGTCTTTGATGGCTGCTGATGGTAAAGCTCTTGCAGCTAAATGCGCTGCTTGTCACGGTGCTTCTTTCGAAAAAGCGGCTCTTGGTAAATCTGCTATCGTTAAAGGTCAATCAGCTGCAGCTATCGAAGCTTCTTTGAAAGCATACAAAGCTGGTAAACAAAACAAAGCTGGTATGGGTGCATTGATGAAAGGTCAAGTTGCTTCTATGTCAGATGCTGATATCAAAGCTCTTGCTTCTTACATCGCAGGAATCAAATAATTTAAACGCCAAAGGGGTGAATCCCTTTGGCGATGCTAACACTGATGTTCTCCTCAGCGGAGAGCCAAGCGTAGCAAACTCATCATCAAACTGACCGTTTTTGATTCCCCATAAAAAGGCGATCAGGGCTACTCCACCCAAAAGGAGTGATGCACCCAGCATCATTGCAATTACCCAAGCATCCATACCCTTCCCTTACTTTTTAACTGTTTATTTAGTCAACCATCTAACCCGCATCGAGTTTCCGACCACAAGGAGCGAGCTAAACGACATCGAAATCGCCGCGATCAACGGAATCACATACCCCATCATCGCTAGAGGGATCGTGATCGAATTATACACCAACGAAATACCGAGATTTTGTTTGATAAGACGATAAATACGACGGCTGATGGCCAACGATTCAGCCAACGATCCAAGAGAATCGTTCAACACCACCACATCACTCACCTCAATCGCAATATCGCTACCGCTCCCCATCGCAATCGCGATATCCGAAGCGGCAAGCGCAAGGAGGTCATTTACCCCATCCCCCGCCATCACGACAACATCTCCTTGAGCGTGCAATTCATCGATAAAAGACGCTTTCCCCTCCGGTGATAGCTCGGCGTAGAGTTCGCTGATCCCCACTTCAGAGGCAACTCTTCTGGCAGATCCCTCATGATCACCTGTGAGCATCACAACACGAAGATCCATCGATTTGAGCAACGCTATCGCCTCTTTTGACCCCTCTTTAGGGAGATCACGCAGTTCATACGTCGCCACCAGTACGTGATCTACCGCATAATAGAAAACACTCTTATCGCTTGATGATTCAACCACAATCCCCAACTCGTTCATGAGTTGAGCGTTCCCACCAGCGACCACCATCCCCTGATATCTCCCAACCATACCGCGCGCCGGAATCTCTTTAATCTCTTCGATAGAGAGTGTCTCAATCGAATCGTAATGACGATCCAAATACTCCATAACCCCACGGCTGATCGGATGTTTAGAAGAGGCGACAAGCGTCTCTAAAACACCGATCTCAAAAGGGTGATGCGTCATCATTGCGGTCACTTCAGGTCTTCCTTGGGTAATCGTCCCCGTTTTATCCAACACCACGGTGGTCGCATGGGCCATCGTCTCAATCTGTGAGGCCGATTTAAAGAGAATTCCCCTCTTCGCCCCCAATGCCAATCCCACCAACGTGGCAATCGGAGTTGCCAGCGCCAATGCACACGGACACGCGATAATGATGACCGAAATCCCCACCATCAGCGAACGATCAAAACTGTGTGGCCAAAAATACCAGCCCCAAAACGTCGCAATCGCCAGAAAGAGGATCGTGGAGGAGAAATGCTGCGAGAGGCGATTTGCCAATTGTTCGATAGAGGGTTTTTGCGCCATCGCGTTTTCCAAAAGGTTAACAAGGGTTGAAAGGGTTGAATGGGCGAAATCTTTGGTCGCCCGATAATGGATCAGAGCATCGATACTGGTCGTCCCGCTGATGATTTTATCTCCGAGGCGTTTGAAAATCGGCTCCGATTCTCCCGTGAGATTGGACTCATCAAAACTCCCCTCACCTAAAACCACCTCTCCATCAATTGCGGAACGCTCACCGCTTCGGATGAGAATCACATCCCCCTCTTTAACCTCGTTAACATTGATCGAACGGATAGTCTCCCCCTCGACGATACTCACTTCGCGAGGGATATGTTTTCCGATCACGTCGAGGGTATCGGCGGCATTTTTACGGCTGAGTACCTCCAAAAACTTCCCAAAAAGGACAAAGGTGATAATCATCGATACCGAATCAAAGTAGGCTTCCCCTTTTTCCAAAACAGTAATGTATATGGAGTAGAGATAGGCCAATGACGATCCGGTTACCACCAAAAGATCCATATTGATCGCGCGGTTTTTCAGTCCGTAATAGGCTCCGCGATAAAAAACCCATCCGCTGTAAAAGAGTACCGGTGTCGCAAGCGCCCATTCGGCGATATTAAGAATCGTTTTGATCTCTTGGGTAATCCCCGTAAAATAACCCGCGTATTGGGCAATCGCGACCCACATCATGTTCATCGTCGCAAATGTCGCTACCGCCATCCGAAGATAATAATCTTTTCGCTCCTTGTTGGCTCGAACCTCTTGGAGTGATGCATCGTAAGGAAACGCGTTGTAACCGATGGCACGGATCATATCGATAATAGCGGAGAGTTTTAAAATATTGGGATTCCACGTAATACGGGCTTTGTTAGTCGTAAAATTGATCGATGCCTCGATCACCCCCTCCATTTTATGGAGCGCTTTTTCGTTCAACCACACACACGCCGCACAATGGATCCCCTCTATGACCAAAGAGACTTGGCGAAGTCCCTCTTTCGTCTCAGTAATGTACTGTTCGGCAAATGCCGGCGAATCAAAATTGATCGAGTCCTCAAACTGCTCTGTTGGAGGTGCAAGTGTCGTATCCCCCATTTTGGCATAAAAACTCTCCAGCCCCTCGTTTTTTAGAAGGTGAAAGATCCCTTGACACCCTTTACAGCAAAAACGGTATTCCCCATCGTGGATCATCACCTCATCGGAAAATTCGAGATGGCAGTGATCACATTTGACTTTAGACATATTCAAACTTCCCGAGTGACTTATTTTTTTTGACCTGTTTAAAACTGCCCATTACACCTTGAATCACGATATAAACCCCTGCGCTCGCATTGTGGGCATACCCTATCGCCATAGCTAGATTTGCCGTTGCTTCGACGGGGTCGATCGAAAAAGACCGGAATCTCCGTTACCAACGATGCGAGTATCTCCTCAATAGAGCGATTGTCACTTGGAACAAACAGTTCCCCCTTGATCGGATCGTATCGTTTGTTGAACGTTCCGCCCGTATTGATAATCCGCATTAGAGCAACTCCTGCAATGAATGAATGATTCTATCGGCTTTAGAGGCATCAGCTTGCTTAGAGAGGAGGATATTCATCCCAACCCCTGCACGGAGTGCCGCTTCAATGTCCCGCTCATTATCACCGATCATCACCGATCCAGCCATATCAAGATCATACTCTCTTTGCGCCTCTAAAAACATCCCTGGTTTAGGCTTGCGGCACTCGCACACACCGTCGATACTCTCATGATGGGGACAGTGATAAATACGCTCGATCGCTATCCCTAACTCTTTGAAATGCTCCACCATCCATTGGCTAAGAAGTGCGAAATCTTCCTCAGTGTAGTATCCCCGTGAAATCCCCGACTGGTTTGTGACAATAATAATGAGATAACCTTGTTCTTGATATCTTCGGCATACCTCAACAATCCCCTCCATAAGCTCAAAATCATCAATTTTATGGAGATAGTTTTTTTCAACATTGACAACACCATCACGATCCAAAAACAGGGCTTTTCTCACCTTAGGCTACTCCGCCGCCAAAGATCTCTTTTTCGATAATGTCACACAACATGTGCTCGATCAGCAGATGGGACTCTTGGATACGCGGTGTCGCGTTGGAGGGGACGATGATCGCGTAATCGGCCATAACAGCCATTTTCCCCCCATCGCGTCCAACCAAAGCAACCGTCGTCACTCCTCGCTCTTTGGCAGAGATAAACGCGTTGATGACGTTTTGAGAGTTACCCGACGTGGAGATTCCGATAAACAGATCCCCCTCTTGCGCCAACCCCTCCAACTGACGGGAGAATACATACTCGTACCCGTAATCGTTCCCGATTGCAGTGAGGTTAGAACTATCAGTAGTCAATGCAATCGAGGGGAGTGAAGGGCGATCAAACCCGTAACGCCCCACCAACTCCGCCGCAAAATGCTGCGCATCAGCCGCAGAGCCGCCGTTACCGGCAATCAGAATTTTTTTGCCGTTGCGATACACTTCGACACACGCTTTTGCTACTACGACCAGTAAATCGATCAATGCTTCATTGTCGACAATCGCTTTTTTGGTCACCGCCGAATCGTTGATTTGGTTGATAATATAGTTTTTCATGTTAGTATTTAACCCCTGTCGCCATGCGGATTCTCTCTATCAGCGGTTGTGCCGCCGCAGAGGCCTTGGAAGCACCAAGGTGCAAAATTTCGCGCACCTCATGTTGATGCGCTTCATAGTAGGCGCGTCGTTCACGATACGGGCGGAAATATTCCCACATCACATCATGAAGATACGATTTGAAGTGACCGTGACCTTCGCCGCCCCGTTTATAACGTTCCTGCAACTCACGTTGCCCCTCTTCATCCAAAAAGAGTTTGGCGATGTTATAGACGTTACACCCCTCATACTCTTTAGGCTCCTCCATCGGAACCGCTTCGGTAACAATCTTTTTGATTGTTTTTTGGATCGTTTTCTCATCGCCGAAAATCGTAATCGTATTGCCGTAGCTTTTGGACATTTTTTGTCCATCAATTCCCGGAACGGTCGCTACGTTCTCATCGACCCGAAATTCGGGGATGATAAACACATCTCCGTATTGGTTGTTGAATTTGATCGCAATGTCGCGAGCGATTTCGACGTGCTGAATCTGATCTTTTCCTACCGGAATCACTTCGGAACCAAACAGCAAAATATCGGCCGCCATGAGCACCGGATACGAAAAGAGGCTATGATTACTCGTGATCCCTTTGGCTACTTTGTCTTTATAGCTGTGGGCACGTTCGAGCAATCCCATCGGGGTGAAGCTTGAGAGTATCCAATAAAGCTCCAACACCTCTTTTACATCCGACTGTACCCAAAAGGTACTTTTTTGCGGATCCATCCCGAGTGCTAGGAAATCGGTCGCCGCTTGCATAGTCAGTTGTGATAAACGGGCACCGTCGCTGAGCGATGTCATCGCATGGTAATTGGCAATAAACGCATACACTTCATGATCGTTTTGCGACTCCACGATCGCTTTGATCGAACCAAAATAGTTTCCGATGTGTAAATCACCGGAAGGCTGAATACCTGTTAAAACTCTCACTATTACTCCTTGAATAGTGACTATTTTACCGCAACGTCTCTTAAGCTTCCTCTTAAGAAAATCTATGCTATATTTTTCGAACGAACACGTTATAAAAATGCTCAAAGCATGGTTTGCCATGCATGGGCTTCCCGCCAAGGGAAACTTAGCGTCAGCGTAGCAAATCGGTGTTTTACCCCGATTGCGTTTCAACCCAAACAAAAGGTTATATTATGACTACTCAAATTCGCTCCAAAGATATCAAACTCACTCAACATCTCAATGACCATATTGCACTTGCTATTGAAAACTTTAAACGCTTTCACCTCGATATCACTACCGTTAACGTTATGATCTCCAAAAAGAAAAAAGGGGTAGGGGTCGAATTTGACATCCACATCGCCCACGCACAACCGGTTGTTATCTCCGACACCGACGAAGATCTCGATACCGCCATCGATTTGACGATTGAGCGTGCCAATAAAGCGCTTCGACGTGTGCATGACAAAGTAAAAGATCACCATACCTCTTCTATCCGTGATATGGAAATTGTCGAAGAAGCAGCGGAGTAATCCATGTCTAAAATCAATATCGTTTGTCCCCACTGCGGCGGAGTTAATGCCATACCGATCAAAGAATCTTACACAAAAGCCGCCTGCGGTCATTGCAAAGGATCGCTCCTCGATACCAAACCCCTTGCAATCAATTCCGAATCGTTCGATCGATTGATGCTCAACGATGAGCGTCTCATTATTGCCGATTTTTGGGCTCCGTGGTGCGGACCGTGTCGAAGCATGGCCCCCTCTTATGAAGAGGCGGCACGCCATTTTCCCCTCAAAGCCCTTTTTATCAAAATCAATACCGAAGAACAGCAACATCTAGGCGGACGTTTTGGCATTCGCTCTATCCCCACCGTCATCGCGTTCAAAAACAACCGCATTCTCGATCAATTCAGCGGGGCTTTACCTACCCCTCAAATTATCGCCTTTGTCAAAAAGCACTTATAGCGATTAATCTTTTTTTCGCTATTCTTCCATACATCTTAGTCGACGTTCACAAAGCAAAGCTAGGCTTAACTACCCTAACGCTGGGCTTCCTTCGACAAGATGCCCACGTGCAGTTACGTCGCGCTCATTATTTTATAAAGGATATGTTCATGTATAGCTGGATGCTATGGTTTCATATTATTTCAATGGTCTCATGGTTTGCGGTGCTTTTTTATCTCCCCCGCCTTTTCGTCTATCATGTCGAAAACGGTTCCAATAACGGGTTTGTCGAAGTGGTCGAAGTGATGGAGATGAAGATCTACAAATACATCGGCGTCCCCGCTTTTTGGGCAACGCTTCTTTCAGGAATAGCCCTCATCGCGATGTCTACAAATCATTATGGAACGAATGTGTTTGCGATGGGGGGATGGATGCACGCCAAATCGACGCTCGTTGTGTTATTGATAGCCTATTTTTTCTCACTCGGACGTTACCGTTTGAAACTCAAAGAGAATACGGCGTATAAAAGCGGAAAGTTTTTTAGAATATACAACGAGATCCCGACCCTTCTGCTAATCGGTATCGTTGCGCTCGTCATCGTTAAACCGTTTTAACACTATTATTTACCACATCGACCGTTTTTTATGCGGTTGCGGTTTTTTACTCACCTTTTTCGCTTTCGCTTTAAAGAGTACCGGAGTCCCCTCAAAATCAAACTGTTCCCGCAACTGATTTGTCAAATAACGGCGATAACTGAAATGGAGTCCTTGTGGTTTGTTCATAATCAGTGCGATACGGGGTGGACGGATGTCGTATTGGGTCGCAAAATAGAGACGGATAGTCTGACCGTTGATGCTCGGCAATATGTGTTTGCGCATTGCCGCTTGGATCACTTCATTGAGGCGGCCTGTCGAAATACGCTGTGAATAGTTCTCATTGATTTTGAGGAGCATCTCGAAAATCTTGTGCACCCGCTGACGAGTTTGCGCCGAGATCGTGATAATCGGTGCGTAGCTGAGGAATTTAAACCGATCGCGTACTTCGGC
>JACXUE010000103.1 GCA_014764075.1 Sulfuricurvum sp. | reverse complement strand
GGAGGTAAAGTGGCGACATTGTTGCAACCTGATGTTTTGGTTCTCGTCGCATCGGCAGGGATTTTAGTTCCTAAGCCGTTCAAAGTGCGTGCGAAAATCGCCCTCTTTAAACTACTCAAATTTACCGGATTATCTGGGTTGCGCCGTTTTTTTGTTGCCCCCGATGCGCAGGGGCTTACTCCGGTAATGTATGAGACGTTTAAAAACGTTGTGAATGAAGATTTCACTGAAAAATTCCGCGCGTTCAAGGGATTAGCATTGCTTTGTTTTGGACGCCAAGACACCGCTACACCGTTATGGACGGCGTACAAAATGGCAGAGGTGATGGATAATGCACGAGTGGTTGAGTTCGATGGTGATCATTATTTCTTTTTGGAACAGAGCGCCAGCGTAGCCAAAGAGATCGAAACGACGGTATTAAAAAGTTTGGAACATTAAGGAACCATGATGGATTACACACAAATCGGTTTATTCGCCACCAATATCATTTTTGTAATGTCGCTCGGATGGTATTTGATTACCAATCTGCAATGGTACGATTACCGGATCGAGAGGGTTGTACTGCGGCATCATAAGACATGGTGGCATATCGTCTATTTTATTATCCCGTTCGTCGCTTATTACACAACGGGTAAATTTTTCCCCATCTTTTTCTTTTTTGCTTTTTTACCGGCATTGATCCTTTGGCACCGTAAACTCGATAAAAAAGTGGTTCTTACATGGCGGGTTAAACGGTTTTTGATTTTATTGTTCGGATTGACCTTTTTCCAAAACTTCCTCTGTTCGTTAAAAGAGATGTGTGAAGTGTATGGTGTTTTTATGCCACTGGTGATGACGTATGCGGGATCATGGGCGATCGAGCGCTTTTTGTTTGAAGCGTATAAAAAACAGGCAAAAAATAAAATCGCGTCGATGGATCAATTGACCATTATTGCAGTGACCGGAAGCTATGGTAAAACCTCGATGAAAAATTTTATCGCTCAAATATT
Organism: Sulfuricurvum sp.; assembly: GCA_014764075.1. Lineage (GTDB taxonomy): Bacteria > Campylobacterota > Campylobacteria > Campylobacterales > Sulfurimonadaceae > Sulfuricurvum. The sequence goes on along the minus strand of JACXUE010000103.1, from coordinate 3,232 downwards.
GAGCCAAAAATATAACGTCTATGCAACACCTCGTAGTGTCAATACCCTCGGCGGGATTATCCGCGATGTCAATGAATCGCTTCCCGCCAATACCCAAGTCTATATTTGTGAAGCGGGCGCGCGAGAAGTAGGGGATATTTATGCGATTTCACAGCTTCTTCATCCTCAAATCGTTGTCGTGGGTAAAGTAGGACCTCAGCACATGGAATATTTCAAAACCTTGGAACGGATTCAACGTACCAAACTCGAAATTATCCACTCCGATCGTTTGCAAAAAGCGTTTATCCACACCTCCGTGACCGACGAACCGCATGAAAAAGTGACCTTTTTCGGAGATGATATCCACAACCTTAGCGCTACGTTGGAGGGGATCGATTTTGATCTGAGTATACACGGCGAAGAGCGCCATTTTCATACCAAGGTATTGGGTGGATTTCAAGCGATTAACATCAATGCGGCGATTTTGATCGCATCTGAGATGAGGATGAGCAGCGATGAGATAGTGAATGCGGTCGAAAAGCTCAAAAGTGTCGAACACCGATTGGAGCGGATCGATGCAGGGGGCAAAATCATCCTCGATGATGGATACAACGGCAATATTGAGGGGATGTTGGAGGGGGTACGCCTCTGTTCGCTCCACAGCGGTCGTAAAGTGATTGTCACCCCAGGGTTGGTCGAGAGTACCAAAGAGCTCAACTCACAACTCATCAATGCGATGAACGATGTTTTCGATGTTGCCATTATTACGGGATCGTTGAACGCGGAGCAGTTTGAAAATGAGCTCAAGGTGCATCAGGTGGTGATGCTCAAAGATAAATCTCAAATGGTGAAAGTGCTAGGCGAATTGACCCGTGCTGGGGATATTATCTTGTTCGCCAACGACGCACCGAATTTTATCTGATATGTGTTTTTTTAGTCGATTAATTGTATGGGGTGCGAAAGTAGCCGCTTTTAGCCTTTTGGCTCTTGTCGTTTTGGTTTTGTACGATGCGACGGTACGGTATATGTTCCAGTCGGGTTCTATCGCACTTCAAGAATTAGAATGGCATCTCTTCGACGTGATCGTACTCCTCTCCATCGCCTATACCTTTTCGCACGATGCCCACGTCCGTGTTGATATTTTTTATGAGCATTTCAATGCTAAAACCAAAGCAATCGTTAATTTTTTAGGTTCGCTCCTTTTTGTCCTCCCGTTTTCACTGTTGATCATCTATTTGGGGATCGATTTTGTCGCATTGAGTTTTTCACAGATGGAAGCGTCTGCTGATCCTGGGGGATTGCCGTATCGTTTCATTGTTAAATCGTCTGTCCCCATTGCGTTTATCTTGATGGTGATTCAGAGTATCCGTGTTATGGCGGGTGCTTTGAAAACGGTGCGAGGGGGCTAACATGGCGATGATTATTCTCCTTATCGCTTTGTTGCTTTTGGGGTTGGGGATTCCCGTTGCGTTTGTCTTTGGGGGCTCCGCACTCATTGCGGCATTGATCTCTCCGGATATCGGATTGGAGGTGTTTAACGTTTTGCCGTTTCGTATCTACGGCATCATGAGCAATTCGACGCTAATAGCGGTTCCACTGTTTATTTTGATGGGGCTGTTACTGGAGCGTTCGGGTGCGGCGGAGAAGTTGCTGATATCGATGACGTCGATGTTCGGAACCCTAAAGGGGGGATTGGCGATCAGTGTTGTATTGGTGGGGGCAATATTGGCGGCAACGATGGGGATCGTAAGCGCGTCTGTTGTGATGATGAGTTTGATCGCCTTGCCGTTGATGGTGAGAGCAGGTTACAGCAAAGAGCTCTCTAGCGGAACGATTGCGGCGAGCGGAACGTTGGGGCAGATTATCCCTCCATCGGTCATATTGATCATTTTGGGTGATGTGATGAATGTCGGAGTAGGTGATTTGTTTGTGGGTGCCGTGTTGCCGGGGCTAGTGTTAGTAGGACTCTATATTCTCTATATTTTGATCATTTCGCATCTAAAGCCCTCAATCGCTCCGGCTTTGGAATCGGATGAGAAAGCCCCTTTTGTATCGATTTTCAAAGCTATTTTACCGATGCTTGTTTTGATGTTGGTCGTTTTGGGATCGATTTTTACTGGTATTACCACCCCTGCCGAATCGGCCGCTTTCGGGGTTGCGGGTGCTGTTGTATTGGCTTTGATAGAGGGGAAAGCTAATGGGCATATTTTTCGCGAGTCGATTCGTGAAACACTGAAACTTACAGGGATGATATTTATGATCCTAATTGGTGCAACCGCATTTAGCCTGGTATTCAACGAGCTTGGGGGGAGTGAACAAATCATCGAATTTTTTGCCCGATATATTGATAGTGCTTGGACCTTTATCTTTATTGCGATGGCGGTTATTTTTATACTTGGTTTTTTTATCGACTTTATTGAGATTTCGTTTATTATAGTCCCGATTTTGGTTCCGGTTATGCTTGCATACGGGATTGACCCATTGTGGTTTGCGATATTGATTGCAATGAATCTACAAACATCTTTTTTGACCCCTCCGTTTGGGCTATCGCTCTTTTTTGTCAAAGGAGCTTCCGGAAATTTGGTCAGTAGCGCTCAGATTTACCGTGGAATACTCCCTTTTGTTGTGTTACAGATCATCGCTTTAGCTCTTGTGATGATATTCCCTGATTTGGTTTTTTCATTGGTTTAGGAGATGATGATGAAAAATGAGATTTTATACGCGCCGTGGAGAAACGATTATGTTACGGGGGAGAAGATTGCGGGGTGTGTGTTTTGCCATATCAGCACCCACGCGCACGATGACGAGACACTGCATGTTCTGTATCGCGATGAGCACTGTTTTATCGTTATGAACCGCTACCCTTATACGCCTGGGCATTTTATGATTATTCCTCACCACCATACCGATACATTAGAATCGCTTGACCCTGTCATATGGCTACACATGAGTGCTTTGGCTCAAAAGGGTGTCAAAATGCTCAAAGAGAGTTTCGGTGCACACGGTGTCAACATCGGGATGAATTTAGGCAAAGCGGGTGGTGCAGGGATTGCAGAACATATCCATCTGCATTTGGTTCCTAGATGGGAGAGAGATACCAACTTTATCACCTCTATCGCCCAAACGAGAGTCTACTCAACCGATTTTGAAAAGATTTATAAACGATTGCAATCATTGGCAGAAAAATACTTTCGTGGCTAAGTATTACTCGATAAAACAATACTCTATATCAATGTAAATTTAATTGAATTCA
>JACXUE010000253.1 GCA_014764075.1 Sulfuricurvum sp. | reverse complement strand
TCGGTTCCAAAGCTAAAAAAGCCAAGCAGTTGGCTTTTTTAACGCTTTTCACCCATGCAACCCCTTAAAGCTTGCCATATCTTTCGGATATGGCAGAAAACTGCCCATATTGTCCTTGATTTCATCAAGTGCATAAGGTCAGTTATAATAGCGCAATCATATCACGCATTAACTTAGGAGTGCTCATTGATCCCCATCCACAATCTTGACACATTGCAAAAACCAACGTGTAATTCCGAGACCTTTGCTCAACTTTTTCAAAACGGTTCGTGCCGCATCGAAGCAATCCGTTCATCCCTCACATCCCCTGGAGAGTTCTACAATCAAAAAGAGGATGAATGGGTTATTTTGATCGAGGGGGAAGCGATTTTAACGAGGTTGCCGATATTTTATCTTCCACTTCATTGGAAATAACAGTTAATTGATTCATGCTCCGTGCATTTTCACCCATTTGGTCGCTTACATCGTTGATCGCCTGAACAATTGTTCCAACACTAATTTCGATTTCAGTCAAGCTTTTTTGGGTCCGTTCTGCTAGTTTGCGCACCTCATCGGCGACAACCGCAAATCCTCGCCCGTGCTCTCCGGCACGCGCCGCTTCGATAGCGGCATTCAATGCCAAGAGGTTGGTTTGATCAGCGATATCTTTGATAACGCCGAGAACATTTTTGACTTGATCGGCGTCATTGCGGAGCGAAACGAGTTGTGAAGACATCTCATGTTCCGTTTCGATATACCCCTCTACTTCTCCCACAAGACGGTACAACGCATCTTTTGCCGTCACCAGTTCTCCGTTCGCATTGGCAACATTTCGTTGTGTCTCCTCAGAAACCGAAATGGCACCAGATAGGATTTGTTTGATCGAATGACTTTTTTGGGTCGTCGCTTCGACAATCTGCCGCTCTTGCTCTACACCGGTTGAGATTGTTTTGGTCGCATTGGTAATGGTCGTAGCGATGGTGGAGTTTTGACGCCCCAAATCTTTCACTTCATTGACGGTTTCTTGAACCATAGAGACAAAATTATTGACTGCCGTTGCCGCTTCAGAAAACTCATCCTTTTTGGTCGCTTCGAGCCGTTTGGTCAAATCTTTGTCCCCGCTTACCA
>JACXUE010000102.1 GCA_014764075.1 Sulfuricurvum sp. | reverse complement strand
ATTCTCAAAGTTCACTAGACCCAAACCTAATGAAACTAGATCCCCGATCAAATCGGGAATGACGGAGATATTACCCTTTGACACACTCAGAGCAAACAAAAAAACTTAAAGCTCATCCTCTTTAAACAGCGGATATCGGTTTGGAACTTTATTCAAAACACTACGTGCATGAGCGATTGACCCCTCTTTGCTACGTTCTTGCAAATAATCATACGTTTGTAATGCAGACATTTTTTCTGCAATTGCCGTTGTAATAAACTGATTCATCGAAATATTTTCATGCTTGGAAAACTCTTTTAAACTCATTCCGAGCGAATCGGGAAGTCGTAGGGCTATATTCATCACAAAACTCCTTGTTCAAATAGCTCTTTAGGGGTGAGGATTCGGATACCGAAATGCTTTTCTACACCTTCAAAATCTTTCGTATTAAACGTCACTATGATAGACGCTCCACCGTTCACAGCCGTTTCAAGCACTTTATCATCGCCGCTGTCTTTTAAAAACGGTCGCCATAAAAAATGTAACTTGACGGGATGAGAAATTGAGACAATATCGGCAATAAACAATTTAAGATCGTTTTCGCTCAAATAGGGATATTGCACTTTATTTTTAGGTCTCAATAGAACCTCTTCATACTCCAATACCAACGGAACAGATACAATATTCATAATGTACCCTTTCTCGGCATAATCCAATACGGTTTGAACCAGTCGAAAAGACCCGCCCTGATTGGAAAAGAGTGCTGAGAGTAATACATTGGTATCCACTACAATTTTAGTCATGAAGATATTATATGTGATATACAAAAATTAGTCAAGAGGAGTTGTTGGGGGGGATAGATCCCCGATTGATGATAAACGATTGGGCAATGGCCTGTTTGCCAATCGATGGATGGAGTGTTTTTTCAGGGTTGACTAAAGAGTGTAGGGTTGCAGGGTTGTTAATCTAGCATCAATAATCGCTCTTCCAATCGTGAAATGATAAAGAGACTGGTAGCGTTGATCGCGTATTCCGAGGAGGGCATGAAACTCATCATCCAAAAAGCACCCAATCCCTGTTGCGCTAAGCCCCAACGAAGTCGCTTCAAGATAGAGTAGTTGTCCGATCATGCCGCATTGATGGTAGAGATTTTTGTAGCCTACGGCGCCGTATTGTTCGAGTGTGCTTGAAAAATTGCAAAGCATTCCGAAACTAAATGCCCCATCGGACGCGATCTCTTGATTGCACGAAATATATTGTGCCGCTCCTCGAAAGTCTCCGCTCTTCAACAAATAAAGACCCTCAAAACAGCCCTCCCAAAGAAAAGCGCTATCCAATGACTTGCGGAGGTGAATCAATTCATCCGGATTTCGGAGATAGGCATACAATCCTTTTTCCATCCCTTCAACCCTGTGGACGAAAATAATGAAATTAATGTTCGGAGCTTCACGGCAAAAGAGTGAAGCATCGAGCATTTGTCTAAAGTGCTCTTGGGTGATACCGCTGCGATCCATCATTTGAGCACTTCGCCGTTTTAGGATGATCTCTCCTGTCGTTTTTGAAGGGGGCGGGGTATGACGCTGGACAACCAGGGTTTGGACAGAGGGATAGAGTCCTTGCGACGCTTCATCGATTTCATAGACAATCGGCCAGTGGTGGTGGGAGGGGCTTAAAACATTGGCAGATGGAAGCGATGGCGCTTCGGGAAGGTTGAAAGTCGGATGTTCAATTCGGATCATCAAATCGGGAGATTCCCTTTCATCTTTGTGAAATCGTTCACGCTGATTTAATCCACTCCAACGTCCAATCTCATTGGTATCGGTTGAGACAATGGAACACTCCCATCCCAGCATTGTTGCGGCGGTTTTGATCGCTCCATAGGCGTGTCCCGCATCGAGTTGGCAATAGCGCCAGCACCGTTCACCGTATTTCCACATCTCACGCCAGATGGCTGAACTGAGCACCAAAAGAAAGCCGTTTGCAATAACAGGGGCATCGTAGGTGTGAAGCACTTCGAGGGCATGAATATCCGAGGCGTAGTGGGAGAGGGTAGGTTGGCAGCTGATCCCATCCATGGGAGGTGCTATGAGATAACATTCGGTGGGATGAAGATTGCCGCTGCTGGCATTGCAACGGAGTGCCCACTCGGATCTGCCATGACGTTTGATCGCTGCGAGGCCGAGGGAATAGCGCAACAGCATGCTGATCGATTCTAAACACTGTGGGGCTTTGGGGAGCGGTTCAGAACCGAAGAGCAAATGGTACGGCGGGGTAGTATCACCGTGAAACAACTCGATTTTGTGGGTTTGCGGATAACGGCGAAACGGATCGGGCTGGGTTGCCCAGTCCATAAACCCAAGGCTGGCGGCATAGCGGGAGGGGCGATGTTTGGTACGGTCGTGATAGGTTAAGGCGGTTGTGGTATTTTTCATAACCGGATTGTGAGGCTTTGGGGGTAAAAGTTCCCTTTTGGATTCGATTAGCGCAATGTTTTTAAAAGTTCTCGAAGCATCTGATCGTGGGTGGTGGTTCCATCGATCGCCATTCGGGTGAGATCAGAAGCGAAAGATGCTCGATAATGGACTCCTTGATCATCCATATTGACAGTGAGATCGGCGTTGAAACGGAGTGGCGGTTGGGTGAGATTATAGTGCTCTTTCAAGATGGCGGGTAAGGTTTGGGCATTTTTGATCGAGAGATTGCAAATGCCTTGGGTCGTATTGAGCTCAGCGTAGGCGGTGATTTTTCCTCGTATAGGACTTGGGAGATTAAAGAGTTTAAATGTTTGCTCGGCATCGCCGGCTCTTAGATCAAGTGCAATGGATGAAGGTTCCAAATCGGGGATAATAAGGGTGAATTTGGTATCGCTTTGGGCTACATCGGAGGTTGCTTTGAGTTTCAAGAGTTTCTCATCCCCCTTCAGTTTCCCTGTGAGTGTTAGTTCTCCGGCGAGCGCTATCCCGGCAAATTGCTCCAACACTCCCGCATGTTCAAATGAGGCATCCATTGTGATATCGGTTTTGAACGCTTTGACGCGACCAAACTCATCGGCGAGAAGCTCACGCAACGAAAATGTCGTGTTGTCATCCTCTACGATGGGGGTAGGGTTGAAATGTTTCGTGAGTGTGGCTAGGTGGATGGTGCCTGTGATATCACGTCGATCGAATCCTTTGAGCTCAATTGTACCGCTAAGGGTGGTATTGGTGTCGGAAGGGTATTGAAGCAGATGCATAAGGGTCTGATAATCAAGAGAATCAAAGGTTAGTTCTGTGCTGGAGAGGTGGAATCGGCGGAGTTCCCCCTCATAATAGATTTTACCACCGACGATATTGGCATCCCCTCGGATATTCATAGAAGCAATCCCCCCGCTGATCGCGCCGTCAGTTTTAAACGGAGAGGATATCGGGTTCATCCCTTTGGGAACCAAACACTCTAACCGATAGTGGGCATAGAGCCTAAGGGTTAGGAGAGAAACTCCCCCTTGTGTGGAGAGGGTATTGCCATATCTATCCTGAGCCATCAGGTAAAAACGTTTGGGGGTGAGGGAAAATTCTCGCACGCTCATCGAGGTGGAAAATCCTGCACTGAGAGATTTTTCGATAATAGGGGAGAGGATGCGGTTACCCCAAGGGGTAAACAATACCAATCCTATCAGTACGATAAACAGAATAAAGGCTAAAAGTGCTTTAGCGGTTTTGGTGCGTTTGAAACGGTGAAGCATATTCATGTGAGCACCAATATCCACGGCGTGCCGATAATCATAAAAATGAGAAAAGCCAGCAGTGTTACCGCGCCACCGTAAATATAGATTTCACGAGCGCTGATGTATCCGCTGCTTAGATAGATCGCGTTGCATGAAGAACCTTGCGGGGTAATGGTGGCGTTAAAGTTGGAGGCAAACAACAGCATCATAGCCATCAGTTCCCCTGGAACACCCGCTTCCACTCCGATAGAGAGAAAAATACCAAAGAGGGCAAGCAAATGGGCACTTTGGGAGACAAACAGATAGTGGATCACCACATAAATGATGATTAGCAGGAGATAGACGCTAACCCATGAGAGACCATGCAAATACTGGGTGAAATGTTCGGCGACGGCGTTCATAAAACCTTGTTCGGCAAGCTGTGTCGAGAGGGCAAAGAGGATGGCAAACCAAATTAGGGTGCTGAGCACTTCCCCTTGGCTTTTGAAATCTTCGATCCCAAAGACCCGTGTAATCATCAATATTCCCAACCCTCCAAATGCGATCGCCGCTTTGTCGATGGGAAAAATACCCGATAGCGCCCAAAAGGTGAGCATGGAGATAAAGACACCAGCAGTGATCCACTCGTTTCGGCTGATTCGCCCCATAGTCTTGAGTGCTTCGGCTGCTTTTTGGGGAGCTTCTGGGGTCTCTTTCAGTTTAGGGGGGAAAATTTTGTAGAGCATCCACGGGATGAGGGCAAAAGCGATGAGTGTTGGTAAAAAAGCGTAGAGGAGCCAAGAGCCAAATGTGATGGTAATACCCATCTTTGCTGCAATCCCGACACCGATCGGATTGACTGCCATTGCGGTGAGCCAAAGTCCCGAGGAGATCGTTAGTCCTGCCATCGAAGTCATCATCAAATAGCTTCCTACCCTGCGGTGGGTGTTGTCCCCCACACGCGATCCGCAATCGTGTGCCAGAGCATAGACGATGGGGTAGAGGACACCCGAGCGGGCGGTATTGCTAGCAAATGCAGGGGCGATAAGGATATCGGTGGCGATCACGCTGTATCCCAATCCTAGTGTTGAATGACCAAATTTTCGGATGATATGGAGTGATAATCGTTTGCCAAGCCCCGATTTGTGGACGGCATGAGAGACGAGAAACGCCGCAACGATGAGGAGGATAAAACTCTCCGAAAACCCCGCATACGCCTTGGAGGGTTCAATCACCCCGCTCAGGACGCTCACTGCAAGGGCGATTAATGCGGCGGTAATGATAGGGATAAGATTGAATAAAATCGCGACGATAGTGGTGATAAAGATCGTAAAAAGGTGCCAAACGTTTAGGTTAAAGTGCAGTGGCGGAGGGAGAAACCACAGCGTAAGGGCAAATACGATAAGTGTGATCAAGGCAAAGTAGCGTGTATCGGACATAAAACCCTCATAAAAAATAGAAACTATATTATAGCCTGATGTTACGCACTTTACGTTCATAGCCCGTAAAGCATCAGGGACAGCCTTGCCGATGCTAACACATATCGGCTCGGTTCCAAAGCTAAAAAAGCCAAGCAGTT
>JACXUE010000252.1 GCA_014764075.1 Sulfuricurvum sp. | reverse complement strand
GGTACAATTTTCATGAGGTTACGCTTCATGTGTACCGTGCAGAGCTGCCAGCTTGAGCCGATGAAACTACTGGCTGCAGCTTTTTTAATCCCCTTATGACCATCACTGATCACTAGATCAACCTTTTCAACTCCCCGTTCTTTCAGTGTGTCGAAAAATCCTTTGTAGGTGGCATACGATTCATCATGGATGATGTCGATATCCAGTACTTCTCTGTATCCGTCTTCGTTTACTCCGATAGCGATCATCACCGCTTTGGAAACAAACCGTGAACCGTCAAACACTTTCAGATAGAGTGCATCGGCGTACAGATAGGGGTAATAGCTTCTTGGCGGTGAGGTTCGAAACGCGGTGATCAGTTCATCTAGCTCATACGATAGGGTGCTTACCGTCGTATGGGATATTTCAATCCCAAGCTCACTCACAACCGCTTCTGCATTGCGGGTTGAGACCCCTTTGAGATAACTCTCTATGATAATCGATGCTAATGCCTTGTCGATCCTCGAATAATTCTCAAACAGCTTTGTCTCGAACCGTCCGCTCCTTGCATAGGGACGAAGCAGGTTCAACTCCCCTAGTGTCGTTTTGAGCTGTCGCTCCTTGTACCCGTTACGGTAATCGACTCTATCCTCGCTTCGCTCATGTTTTCTAATCAAACTCAATCTTTTTTCCTCGTAATTCCATCGCTATGATCCTTTCTTCTTATCATAGTCGATTTTTGAATTTACAGAAATTATTTTACGCTACCTGATATCATAGGCAAGAGATTTAGAGAGATTATAAAACAAAGCGGTGTGAAAGAGAGACCATTGTATAATTTAAGACATACTTTCGCTTCACAGATGATAAGCCGAGGGGCAGATATTGTTTGGGTGTCTAATATGCTTGGACATAAAAATGTTTCAATTACCCTCTCAACATATACAAAATTTATCAAAGAAGATGATGAAGTAAGAATAAGAAATATTGAAAAAATGGGCACGATTATAGGTACTTTCTCTGAATGAGAAGTGCTAAAGCCCTAAAAATAGGGGTTTATAAGGTGCAAATACGAGTTTATTACGAAGATACCGATGTAGGCGGTGTCGTTTATCATTCTAACTATCTGAATTTCTGCGAACGTGCACGGAGTCAGCTTTTTTTTGATGCGGGGCGTTCTCCGATTCTAGCTGGGGGGCATTTTGTCGCCAAACATATCGAAGCCGATTATCTCAAG
>JACXUE010000101.1 GCA_014764075.1 Sulfuricurvum sp. | reverse complement strand
AATTGCCCGCGAACTCTACGGCAAAACAACCCTCATCAGTGTCGGTGGAATCGGCACCCCAGAAGAGGCGTATCGCCGTATCCGCGCCGGAGCGTCACTTGTCCAGCTCTACACTTCGTTGATTTTCAAAGGACCTGAAGTGGTCGAGGAGATCAACAGTGGTCTTATCGATCTTTTAGCATCGGACGGATTTAGCTCAATTACCGAAGCGATTGGTGCCGATCGGCGATGAAAATTTTCGCTGTAACCATTTTGACCCTAGGAGCCCTTATGGCCTCATCTTTGCCTCACTATGAAACCAGAACCCTCCCTAACGGGTTACAAGTCGTTGCCATACCGATGGATAACGGCTCCAAAGTAATCTCCACGGATATTTTCTATAAAGTGGGAAGCCGCAACGAAGTGATGGGAAAAAGCGGTATCGCCCATATGCTGGAACACATGAATTTCAAATCGACCAAAAATCTCAAAGCGGGTGAGTTTGACGAAGAGGTCAAAAGCATCGGGGGGATGAACAACGCTTCGACGGGATTTGATTACACCCACTACTTCATCAAATCCAGCAACGAAAATCTAGGAAAATCTCTTTCACTCTTTGCCGAACTGATGCAAAATCTCAACCTCAAAGACGACGAGTTTCAGCCAGAGCGCAACGTCGTTGCCGAAGAGCGCCGATGGAGAACCGACAACAATCCGATGGGGTATCTCTATTTTCGCCTCTTTAACACCGCCTACGTGTATCATCCCTACCATTGGACACCGATCGGTTTTATGAACGATATCCAAACGTGGACGCTGGAGGATATCCGCTCTTTTCATGACACCTACTATCAACCCAAAAATGCCATTTTGATCGTGACAGGGGATATCGAGACTGCCAAAGTTTTTGAAGAGACCGAGAAACATTTCGGTACCATCGCCAATACCCGTGAAATTGTCGAAAAAAAGATCATCGAACCTGAGCAAGACGGTGCACGCCGTGTCGAAGTGCATAAAGAGAGCGAAGTGGAGATGCTCGCGATTAGTTTCCCGATCCCGAACTTTCAACATGCCGATCAACCGAAACTCTCAGCACTCAGCGAACTCCTTAGCTCAGGAAAAAGTTCCCGCTTGAACCGCGTGCTCGTCGATGAAAAACGGCTTGTCAACCAAATCTATGCTTACAACATGGAAAATATCGATCCGGGCGTTTTCCTATTTTTAGCGGTGTGCAACAATGGCGTAAAAGCCGAAGAGGTAGAAAAAGAGATTTGGGCGATTCTAAAACAGCTTCAAAGCGCCCCTGTTAAACAATCGGAAATCGATAAAATCAAAATCAACACCAAGGCCGACTTTATCTACTCGCTGGAGAGTTCCTCCTCTGTTGCCGATCTTTTCGGAGGCTATTTGGCACGGGGAGACATCTCCCCCCTTTTAAACTATGAAGAGGCGATCGAGTCTCTCACCCCGATCGATATTCAAAACGTTGCTAAAACCTATTTGATTCCCGAAAAATCAACCACACTAATCCTACGCAAAGGTCAAAAATGAATCTCATAACCGGTTCAACCACCGCACTGATCACTCCGTTTAAAAACGGAAAATTGGATGAGCAAAAATACGCCGAACTGATCCAACGTCAAATCAACAACGGTATCGACGCGATCTGTCCGGTCGGCACAACAGGAGAGAGCGCGACGCTGAGCTACGACGAAGACCGCATCTGTATAGAAATTGCCGTTGCCGTGTGTAAAGGAACCTCGACCAAAGTTCTAGCCGGTGCTGGGAGCAACTCGACTGCCGAAGCAATCGAGGCGGCTCGCACTGCTCAAAAAAGCGGTGTCGATGCCATTTTCTCCGTCGCTCCATACTACAACAAACCTTCCCAAGAGGGGTTGTATCAACACTACAAAGCGATTGCTGAAGCGATACCGGAATTGCCGATGATGCTCTACAACGTCCCGGGGCGTACCGTCGTCGATATCAGCGCCGATACGGTGATTCGGTTGTTTGACGATGTTCCGAACATCTACGGGATCAAAGAGGCGACAGGGAGTATCGAACGAACCATCGAGCTCCTCTCCCGCCGTCCGGATCTCAAAGTATTTTCGGGTGATGACGCGATCGATTACGCCATCCTTGCGTGTGGCGGAGCGGGGATCACCTCGGTTACCTCCAACCTCCTCCCCGATCTCAAAAGTCAACTGGTAGCGAAAGCATTAAGCGGTGATCTAGCAGGTTCCAAAGCGCTCAACGATGCCTTACTCCCGATCAATAAAGCCCTCTTTTTAGAATCCAATCCGGTCATGATCAAAGCGGCAATGTACATCGCAGGATTGATTGACACCCTTGAATACCGTCTACCGCTGGTACCACCTAGCACCGAAAATCTCAAAAAACTCGAATCCGTACTTCAAAATTACACCATTGCAGGAGCATAAATGAGCAATATGAAAGGCAAAACCCTCGTCATCACCGGAGCAACCAAAGGGATCGGTCAAGCCATCGCGGAGCGTTTCGCATCGGAAGGGATCAATGTTGCATTTACCTACAACTCCAATACTGAAACCGCCCAAAAATTAGCAAGCGAGTGGGAGAGCAAATACGGAATCAAAGCGCGTGCGTATCGGCTCAATATTCTAGAGCCCGATGAATTTAAACCCCTTTTCGAAGCGATCGATGCCGATTTTGACCGTGTCGACTTTTTCGTCAGTAACGCGATGATCTACGGTCGATCGGTTGTCGGCGGCTACGGCAAATTTATGCGTCTTAAACCCAAAGGACTGAATAACATCTACACCGCTACAGTAAACGCGTTCGTCGTCGGAACCCAAGAGGCAGCAAAACGGATGGAAAAAGTGGGCGGCGGTGCAGTTGTGACGATGTCCAGCACTGGAAATCTCATCTATATCGAAAACTATGCGGGTCACGGAACCAACAAAGCGGCCGTAGAAGCGATGGCACGCTATGCGGCGGTTGAACTCGGTGAGATGAACATCCGTGTCAATGCGGTCTCCGGTGGACCGATCGATACTGATGCCCTCAAAGCGTTCACCAACTACGAAGAGGTCAAAGCCGAAACGATCAAACGTTCAGCCCTCAACCGCATGGGAAACCCGAACGACATCGCGGGGGCTGTCTATTTCCTCTGTACCGAAGAGGCGAGCTGGATCACCGGACAAACGATCATCGTTGACGGCGGCACTACGTTTAGATGATTAATATCCCCAATATCTTAGCATTTATCCGCCTCCTCATCGCTCCGGCGATGTTTTGGATCATCCTTAACCCGCAGCTGTTTACAAATGCGGGATGGGACATCACGTGGAGTTATTACACCGCGTCACTGCTCTTTGTGATCGCCAGTGTCACCGACTTTTTTGACGGCTATGTCGCCCGTGAACTCGATCAGGTCACCATCGTCGGACAAATTCTCGATCCACTTGCCGATAAAATGCTCACCCTTGCCGCCTTTTTGGGTCTCATGATGAGCGGTGCCGCGTCGGCTTGGGCTATCTATATCATCATCGTGCGCGAACTTTTCATCACCGGACTACGTACCCTCTCCATGTCGGAGGGGATCGACGTGAGTGCCTCCATGGCGGGCAAAGTGAAAACGGTAGCCCAGATGATCGCCATCGGGTTTTTGTTGATGCACTGGTCGTTCGGCGATCTATTGCTCTGGATTGCCGTCACCCTTACCGTCTATTCAGGAGCTGAATATTTGATCGGTTTTGCCAAAGCGTACAAAGGAAAAATCTAAATGTCGTGGTTAATCGCCCTACTCGTCCTCTCTGCCCTTATTTTCTTCCATGAACTCGGTCACTACAGCGCCGCCCGTTTTTTCGGTGTGTATGTCGAAGTGTTCAGTATCGGTTTCGGTAAAAAACTCTTCTCTTTTCAATGGATCGGTACACAATGGCAAATCTCCGCCATACCGCTGGGCGGATACGTCAAGATGAAAGGACAGGACGACAGTGATCCCACCGCTCTTAGCAACGACGATGATAGCTACAACGTCAAAAAACCGTGGCAGCGGATTATTATCCTCTTCGCCGGTCCATTGGCGAATTTCGCGCTCGCGTGGCTCTTTTTTTACGCCATCGCCCTTGGAGGTCCACAAACTCTCTCTCCGGTGATCGGGAATGTCGTCAAAAACTCTCCGGCACAGATCGCGGGACTCCAAAAAGGGGATATCGTCCTCTCCATCAACAACGAGAGTATTCACGAATGGAACGAAATTTCCGATCACGTGAAATCATCAATCGGAGATTTGACTCTCCGCATTCAACGAGGCGATAGTGTTCAAACCATCACACTTACCCCAAAAATTAGCGAAACCCGTAATATTTTCAAAGAGACGATCCAACAACGTATGGTTGGGATCGCTCCATCTGGGGATACCCACACCCTCGATCTGAGTGTGATCGAGAGTGTCGCGTATGCCTCAACACAAACCTATGAAACGTCGTTTGTGATTTTCCAAAGCGTCCAAAAACTCCTCACCGGAGTCGT
>JACXUE010000100.1 GCA_014764075.1 Sulfuricurvum sp. | reverse complement strand
GTCGTCGATTTTGAGCAAGCGATCAATTACGTGTGGGAATCCAAGGGGGCAACCGACAACAGTGTCCGCACCCTCGTTTGGCGTCTTCGTAGCAAACTACCGACCGATGTTATCAAAAACGCTTCAGGGGTTGGGTATTATCTCGAAGAGTAACTGATTCTTTCGTTCGTGATGAGCTTGTCGAATTATAAACGTACTCTGCGACAGGCTCAGAGTGAACAATTTGTTTATTCAAACCGCTTTTCAAACTCTCGTCGAAGAACATCATACGCTTCGAGAAAATCGAACTCTTCATCTTTTTCGGTTGCCGACTCTTCGATAACATAAGAGAGTCTTGATAACTCATCGAATCGGAAATTGGCACTTGAACCTTTCATTGTATGGGCAATGAAAGCGATATCTTCATAACTCAGATTTTTAATCGATGCGACCAAATCACTCAACAAATGCTCCATTTTTTGTTGATAAATCCCCAGTAGATACTCAATTTGATCTTCTTCAAGCATCAAAGAGGCTTTCAAATGTTCCATGTCGATATTCGCCCATTTGGAGTTGATTTTCATTGACGATGGTGCCGCAGAGAGAACCCTCTCTTCTAGATAGCGCTCAAACAGGTGCTCAATCTCTTTGAGGACAATAGGCTTGCCCAAAAACGCATCGTATCCGTTTTGGATCGATCGCTCACGAGAACCTTTAATCACATTGGCCGTCAAAGCGATAATCGGGGTATGTTTTTTATGGTGCTCCCGCTCGTATCTTAAAATATTGGCTGTCGCCTCGTTGCCGTTCATTTTCGGCATCTGCTCATCCATCAGCACAAGATCAAAATCACCCTGCCGATAGCTCTCCAACACCTCTTCCCCGTTGGAAACGATCGTATAGGCAATCCCGTATTTTTCTAAAATGATTTTGATCAGCTCTTGATTGGCATGATTATCCTCGGCAATCAGAACATGTCCCGAAAATCCTTTTCTCCCCACTGCTTTTAAATGTCCCGTTTTAGAGTGGGTCGGGGCAATCCGCAACACCTCGCTTAAAGCACTTTGGAGTTTTGTGCAATAGATCGGAAACGTGAGCGGCGCAATCGATTCAACATGATCATACCGCTCATCGAGAAAATCCAAAATAGCAACCGAGGGGATATTGCGCCGAATAATCTCTGTCCGGAGCAAATCGTCTACAGAACTCTCAAGAAAAATCAAAAGATCGAATTCCCCCTCCAAACTCTCTATTTTTTGGACATCAAATCCGCAATGTTCCCAATATTTCCATAATGATTCCAGTTTGTACTGTTCGCTTGGGTCGTAAGAGAGCAACGCAAACCGTAGTCCCTCAAACATCGTCACATCGAATTTGCTCCATGTACACTCACGATTGACGGTTACGGGGATATTGAGGGTAAAAGTACTCCCCTTTCCAAGAGAAGAATCAAGTTCAATATTTCCCCCCATATGAATCGAGAGCTGTTTGCAGATCGAAAGCCCAAGCCCCGTCCCTCCGCTCATTTTAGAAGCACCCTCATGCGCTTGGGAAAAGGCATCAAAAATCCTCTCTTGCTCACTCGCGGCAATTCCAATCCCTTCGTCCGAAACGGAGAGGGACAAAATCCCCTCATGACATCTCGCCTCGACATGAATTCTCCCACCGTTAGGGCTGAATTTGATGGCATTGCTCAAAAGATTACCCAAAATTTGTTTGATACGTAACGCATCGGCAACCAATTCATAGGGGATTGAAGGATCGATAAAACTGGTGAGAGTGATACTTTTGGAATTGGCACCTGGGACAAACAGCTCCATCGTATGTGAGATTTCATCATGGATGTTAAAAGGCTGCGGATCGACGGTAAATTCACCGCTGCGCAATTTGGAAAAATCAAGAATATCATTGATGATGTGGAGCAGATTCTCGCCGCTATTAGAGATGATATCGAGATACTGGTGATACCGCGGATTAGTCGTCTCGTCACGCAACAGCGATACAAATCCCAAAATCGCATTGAGCGGCGTTCGGATCTCATGGGATATGTTGGAGAGAAAATACTCTTTGGCTTTGGAGGCGTTGAGCGCTTCTTGCTCTTTTTGGTAAATCGTATCGGTATAGAGCTTCAAAACACTCGCAAAATTTTGGTCAAAAAGATAACTAATCGCCCAAAAAACCGATTTATCGTTAATTCCCAACCGATATGTGGCGTTGATAACCGAGCGTTTAAAATGGGTACAAAGGATAAAAAGTTCATCGGCACGGAGCTCTTTATTTTTGAGGTATTCAATCAATTCGACGATGACCGGACACGCACCGATCTGCATCTGACCCGAGACTATCCCCATAAAGTAGTCAAATACGCTACCGGCATATTGAACTTTAAAATCACCAATATCGATTTCATGCCGTTTCAAAATGACGGTGCATGGTTCTTCGGATATCCACTCATCCAAAATAGCCTCTTTTTCGCCGTACATGATATCTTTAGATCGATACAAAGCGTCGATAGAGGAGAGAGGCATCATAATTCCTTAGTTAAACGTTCCTGTTATGATACTAAAAAAGGTAAAAACTATAATTTTTTTTATGGTGATACCCATAAAAATACGCCAAGTGTAACAATCAGAAGCTGACCGAACAAAATAACGCTTGTCCCGACAATATTCCCCGTTTGACAACTGGTGCATTGTTTGTATTTACGTGATTCATAGAGGGCATAAACCCCATACCCGATGATCAAAAACGGTACAAGAGCCAGTGCAATCAAATCGGCTCGATAGATGAGTTCGCGATTTTCTGCCGAGACAAAGAAGGGGGTGAAATAAGAGGCCAACACCCCCACCAAAAGATACTTTGCCCCCCGTTTAAAATAGTCCCGATAAAAAACCATCGGACATGATCCACCATCTGCGACCAGACCGTATTCAAGATAGTCGTTGATTCTCTCTTTCATCTCACGATCGCACCGATCGACAAAGGTAGACCCAAAACTGTAATCAAGATGCTCCTGAAACACTCTCGCCTCATCTCCCCTAAATTCTCGGGTATGGGGTTCTCCGTTTTCATCTTCATACACCACTGAAATGTACTCATAACGATCGATATCGGCACTTATCCCCGGATAATAGATACTCCGTTCGGTTTTCGTCACCAAATCGGTATGCTTGATAATGCGGGCATTGACATAAGGGATAAAATTTTCCCCCTCTTTAATAACGATGACGTTGTATTGGATACCGATCAAAATAGCGCTCAAAGCGTGAAGATCGTTTTCGATCATCGTATCGCGCATATCGGTGATCCACTGATGCAACTCTTCATTAAAAAAACGGACATTTCCCGAAATCAGACGTATTTTAGGATCGGGGTAAACAAGAAGCGGTTGAATCATAGATGTGTTCTTTGTGGAAGGGTGTCGATGGCATGAAGCCATCGCGAAAGGTTTTAGTGGCTTTTGCTAACAACCACAAGCATTTTAAGATTGATGATTACGAAACGGATAAATTGCCAAATTTTGCACGTACGCATGAAACGGGCTGTTTTTCCCGGAATCATTGCCGTATTGAATTGGTCATTTTTCGCAAAGTTTAACTCTTCAGGTTTTGCCATGTTGATCTCCTATATTTTTTCGTGGTTCTAGGGTTATTCTGGAATAACTTTCCAGAACGGTTTGAGTTTGGCTTTCCAAATAAACAAATAGTGGAGGATATGTTTAATCCAGTGTCCTGCAAGACCGATCTCTCCGAATGTATAGTCGGTGTCACGACCCGTACCTGGATATTTTTCAAAATCGGGAACAACCGGATAAACGGTCATTGCCGCCGCTTGCCCGTCCAGCCAACCTTTACCAGCCGATGCAACGCACGCCGCACCCATCTCTGCCATGGATGCTTCATGCAAGTGTGCGGACGAACCGTTTTTGATCAAATCGCAAATGCTTGCCGCAACCGCTTTACCGATAATACCGCTTGGCATCCCTGTACGCGGTGGAGTCGGATTGATCACTGTGCCGTTTGGTGATTTCATCGGTTTGGAGATGATGTGCGGAGGGGCAAACGCGATCCCTGCCGCAAATACGTTTTTGTACGTTGGGTTTTGGTACGTACGCGGCCAGTCAGACGCTTTCCACTCAGCATACGGCTTAACGGTATAGTCGGCATCAACTTTCATAAAGCCATTCGGTGCGAATACCGTATCGGTGATGTCTTCACCCGCTTTGTTGTATGCTTTGAGACCGACACCGGCAAAAGGGGGGATCAACATCGAGAAATCGAACTCCTCTTCTCCGGTAGAACCATCAAGAAGCTCATAGCTCACTTTCCCCTTTTCAACTTTGTTCACGTGTGCACCGGTGATATAGCTAACGCCGCGCTCCGCAAACAACGATTCGGTGAAGATACGTGAACTAACAACGTAGCCACCTACTTTCATGTGTAATCCGCCCATACCGAAATCACCCATGAACGACTCGTTAGAGATCCATTTAATATCGGCCATATCGCGAAGTCCCGCTTTGCGAAGCTCATGGTCAACGTTGAAGATATACTCGAACGCCGCACCTTGACACGTACACATACCATGACCCGTACC
>JACXUE010000099.1 GCA_014764075.1 Sulfuricurvum sp. | reverse complement strand
CCTCTTAGCTTTGGCTAGGAGGTGCGAGCCCCTCCTATAAATAGAATAAAAATTGCTCCTTCTAAAATCGCACGTAGAGTTTTTAGAGGTGCCCTTAAATATATACGGGCCATTTCGGCACGGTCGTAATGGGGACAGACGGTGACAATCGTTTTATTTTTATCGAGTTCATTCAATCGGTCTGGGAGTTCGTTGAGGGGAATTTTTTTTCATAAATGGGAAACTCCATACTGCTTGTTCCTCGCGAAAGCGGATATCGACGAATTCCACTTCTCCCATTTTGTAGAGTTCCACCGCTTCGAGACTTTTGATTTTCATTGCTTCGCGTTCATGGTAATCGAATCGCTTGAGATAGGTATCGAAGCTTTCGGCATACAAAGACGACATGATGAATAAAACTAACAGAATCGTTTTCACGATTACCCTTTGTCGTGTTTGGAGAGGGTTAAGCCGTGCTCATAAATCAGTGTATTTAACGCTTCACTGACACTGCCAATTTGATCAGGTGCTCCGATCAGAGTCATCTTTGCAATGCCCGGTGCTCCTTGGGTGTGTTCGAGGATTGAGGGGATTGTGATCGAAATATCGATCAAATCACATCCCGATTCAGCAACCAGTGCACGCAATGAACTCAGATTTAATTTTTCCACTTCTCCTGCAATTTCTAATTTCTCTCGTACCACGTTTGGTGTAGTTTGGATAGCGGTGTTTCGTTGAGTGATTTTTTCACGTCGCGCATCTGCTTCTTTGTGTACCTGTGAGAAGATTTTATGTTCACGTTCAGCGTTGAGGACGATGATCGGATCGGGAAAGCCGATCGCATGGGTGGGGCAGATGTTGGCACAGGTCGTACAACCGACGACGCAGGCATAGGGGTCATTGACGAGGGCTTTACGTTTGTGGTCGATCTCTCCCATCGCATAGACGCTTTTGCCGCAAGTGACGAAGCAGAGTTCGCATCCGATACATTGATCGGGATTGACGGTGGGATACCAAGGGATCGATGTTCGTTCGATTCCGTGCCAGCTTGGAGTTGGATTTTGCATGGATGGATTCCTCTTGATAAATGTTTGATTATAACGTAATTTTAAAAAGATTCTACTCGTCTAAGACATTAGAAAGGTCAAGTTTGAAGGTTGTCCCTTGTTCAGTCGTAGAAAGTATTTCAATTTGAATATTCATCTGATCTGCAAGTTTTTTAACGATGTTAAGCCCTAACCCGTATCCCGTTACGTACGCCGATTCACGATAATGACGGTCGAAGATTTTATCGGGCTGAACAATCCCTTTTCCATTGTCGGAAATGTAGAGTGAGCGGCTATCATTTTGAATGATGACCAACGGTGAGCGACCTGAGTATTTGACGGCATTCGCGACAAGATTATCGATTATGCGAACCAAACTGATTTTATCAATATTAAGATATAAAGGGGTTAAACCATACCTAAATTCAACTTTTGGATACAAAGAAGTATAGACATCGCGCTGTGCATTGATGAGCAAAGCAATATCGTGTCGTTCCATCTTAAGATGTTCGCCTGTTTTGAGATACGACTCTAAATTCAGATAGAGCCCTTCCAATGTTTTAATTGAACTTTCGATTCGGCACAACGGTTTGCATTTTTCTCCATTAATCATTCCTGCATTGATACCGATGGTTGTGATGGGCGTTTTGAGATCATGGATAATATCACTGTTAAATGCAATTAGTGTATCGTATGCTTTTTTGATGGGAGAAAGTGCTACACGGGAGAGGAGATACCCGAATAGAAAAAACGGGATAAAGAGCAGCATATAAGCTACGATGATTTTATGAAGTATGTCTTCCAAATATCCCTCTGTGATCGACAAAGGAGCAGTGATAACATAGACTTTGTTCTGGTAATGCGGATTCGCGCACGCTACCAGTTCGAAACGATCTTCATACTGACGAAAGCTGGGAGCGATGTAATCTTTAATATTAGAGACTTTTACATCATAGTGTTCAAATATTAGATGGGGATTCTCACGCAAAGCGTAGAGCACTTTGAGCATTTCGCTTCGAACGTCGATAACGGTGTCTTTGCGTGCGTCAAGATAATAGAGTAGTCCGACAAACGCGAGCAAAATGAACGATGTCAGCATGTATAGCGAAATAAATTTAATCAGAGCATCCCGCTCAAAGCGTTTCCAGTCGATAACCCACCCCCCGTATTGTAGTGATTCTATCACTCCCCAGTATCGCACGGAGTTCTTTAATGTAGATTCTCAAAATAGCCGCATCGGGTAAATCTTCCCCCTCCCAAAGCCTATCTTCGATCATTTCTCGTGTCATCATCCGTGTTGGATGGGTAGCAAGGAGATAGAGCAATCGAGCGAGTTTAGGTTTAAGGGTGAGGGGAGTGCCATTTTCTAATAATGTTTCGGTCGAGGTTTGATAGCTATGGACGGATGAGATGGCAATATCGACCGATTTGAGATGATATAGCCGACGATAAATCGCCTCGATCCGAAAGCAGAGCTCTTTCATAGCGAAGGGTTTACGAATATAATCATCCCCTCCGCTACGAAAACTCTCTTCGATATGTTCGGAGGTGTCCAAAGCTGTCATGAATAGCGCAGCTATAGAGGGATAAAAACGTTTTGCTTCTCGAAGCACTTCAAAGCCGTTTTTTCCGGGGAGATTGATGTCGAGCAGCAACATCTCATAAGGGTGCTCAATGATCATTTCGATCGCTTCAGCACCGTTATAAGCTTGTGCGACACTGAGCCCTCGCGCACTCAGCGCATCACTCAGAGTATCGCACAAATCGCGATCATCTTCTACAACGAGTATTTTCACTCAACTTCCTTTTTTTCCTGAAACGCTACCCATCTCTTTCGGATATGGGAGAAAAATGACCTTTATTTGTTCTTTTTTAGAAGCGAGTAAAATCAGGTTATTAAGGTGCAACAACACCATCTTGTTTAATTGTATCATAGAACGGCTCAACAGGGCCTACGACGACGTATGCACCGACGGGACCGGATGATTGTTGGAAGCGACTATCAATATGGGAATTTTCATGATCCCATACACTTTCCCAAACGCCGTGCATCAGATAACTACGAAGATCACCATCAGCAAAAGCATTTTGGAGAATTTCAGTAGTGACCGCTTTACGATAGTCTGTATTTGCAACATCTGATGTGCCAGGTGTTCCATATCCAGTGGTTCCCCCATCCAGAGGCATATACGTATTTTGTGCGGTTGTTAAAAGAACTTTAACTTTGGTATTAAAATCGGTCAAATTGGCATCTTTGATCATGACATGGTTTTCGACTGTCACATATTTATTTTTGACTTCATCGGATTGATTTTTGAGGAAATTGACGATGTCGGTTTGCGTCTCATAGATAGCATTTCGATCTCCAGCTGCCACAGTGACGTAAACCCCTTCGTAATAATCCAATGCAACCGATGTTTTTGTCGGAGGAGTTGTCGCCGCATTATACGCAAACAGTGATGGGACGATATTTGTGGTAAACCACGATTGGACACCGGAAGCGATCATATTGTCATAGCTATCGAATCGTACAAAGATACTGTAAAAGTTAGGAACTTTACTATTTCCGATAAAACCTTGATCCAAGACCCCTTTAAGGGCGTTCGGATAGTTTTTAACCATGGTTGATTCGCCTGTCATTTGTTTAAACGAAAGACTCAAATATCCTGTTTTGGTTTTCATGGTTGTGATCAATTCATCAATTTTAGCTAACACAGTCGCTTTTTCCGGTCCAGGAACGCGAATTTCATAGTACATCGTTACAGCACCCGTCGGTTTTGGTTGCGTAGCGACAGGAGCAGAGGCGCTCCCCTCATTACAAGCACTCAACAACATCCCTCCGCCGATCATCGCGGTAAATCCAAAAAAGTCTCTTCTTTCCATTTTTTTCTCCTTGCCAGTTATAATATTTTATGATTATAAAGTGATAAATGTATAGTAAGCGTATAGTGAAATGTTATTCCTATCAGGAGCAACATTTTAAAATCGGTAGCCTATTTTTACGTTGGTGCGGTAATTGTCAAGGGTTTCAGCAACACCGGCAGCGAGTTGGGTACTTTGTGTCCATTGATATCTGGCATCGGCTCCAATAAAGGTTCGAGCATTGAGATTGTATTTGATTCCGGTGCCGGCTTGAGCCGTAAATACGGTATCACTTTTCCCGCATCCGACCATATAACGCCCCATCCGGGACCAAATCCCCATTCGACTCCATTTTGCATCGTAACAATGTAGTAGGGGTTAAATTCAAATTGGGTCATTTTTAAACCGTTGTTGTAAAAATGCTCAAGCATGGCGTAATGAAAAAAACGAGAGGCTGAATTATCGTTTTTTATTATACTGATCTAAAAATTCATCTATTAATTTCACCTTCCTTTTTTTAGCCAATCCCGGATGTAGTTTTATGAGCTTTTTGAGGTGTGAGAATACTCCTCCATCTAAAGCATTGGTTGTATTTGGCATTCTGAATTCTTTGTGATTTTTATAGGTGAACAAATAAGGAAGATGGTTGAGAGACTCCGATATGCAGCGACGAGTTTGGCATGAGTTGAGACGTATTTGAATGTGGTAGGATTGAGAGTTTTTTCAGGGCACCTCTAAAAACCCACCTCAAAAGTTGATAAGTGCCGATAGGGTAAAATAAAGATACATAAGTCATAGATTAGAGAGGTTAAGGATGAGTAAGA
>JACXUE010000098.1 GCA_014764075.1 Sulfuricurvum sp. | reverse complement strand
AAAGAAAATAGGGATATTTTCCATTTTATTCGCCTCTAAACAACTTTATTAACATTCATTTAATTTTACATATGTTAAATTTACTAAAGATATTTTACATAAGGAATTTACGATGAATCGAAAAATAGTTTTTCCTACCAATGAACACCACGGACTCCTCTCCAAACGAGATGCCCATTTTGGCAGAGCCAACTTTTACACCGTTGTCGAAGTGAGCCGTGAAGGGAACATTGAAGATGTTGTTGTCGTCAAAAACGAAGGGCACAAAGCCAGCGGATGCGGCGGTGCAGTGGAAAATATCTGTGTATTAGGAGCCGATGCACTGATCGTATCAGGGATAGGCGGCTCACCGTTGCAAGGATTTGCTCACAAAGGGCTCGCAGTCTATCACGACAATGTTTCGATGAATGTAGCACAATCGGTCCAAGCCTTTTTAGCCGATCAGCTCACCCTCATGCAGCCCCATATGAGCTGCTCACACCACTAAGGATCTATTATGATTATTGCTATGCCGATAAAAACCTCATCACATGATGCCGCACTTGCCCCGTTGTTCGGGAATGCCAAATTTTTCGCGTTTGCTACCGATGATTCACACATCGATGTTGTCCAAATGGAACAGAGCGGAGGAAAAGACGTCGCACGTACGCTTGTTGCGAACAATGTCGATGTTCTTATCACCTCCCATTTGGGATTCAACCCCTACGTTTTGCTCAAAAGCTACGGGATTAAAGTCTATTTTGCGGGAGAGTCTCGCATCACCGTAAGCGAAGCGATTAAAGCCTTTTATGCCAATGAATTGAGTGAAGTGACCGCAGAGAATTTTGAAACCCTGCTAGGTGATCACGATCATCACGATGGAGGTCATCACCATCACCATCACGGCGGAGATTGCTGTTCACACCACGTGCACGTATAACCATGGTGATCAGAGCGCTTCTTGTACTGCTCGCCTCATTCATCCTAAACGGGTGCATTGAGCGGGAGATCTATACCGAAATTGCCGATAGAGCGATCATTGCCCATCCGCCGCAAGCGCTTAATATCGAAGACCCTAACGGGACGCTCAAAACCGGTTTTAAAAGTGATCCCAATGCACCCATGACAATGAGTCTCATCGTTCACTGCGCGAAATGCACCAACGCTCAGAGCAAATCGCTCGGAGCCGATTTCGACGGATACATCCGTATCACGGTGAGTGAGGA
This sequence comes from Sulfuricurvum sp., assembly GCA_014764075.1. Classification (GTDB taxonomy): domain Bacteria; phylum Campylobacterota; class Campylobacteria; order Campylobacterales; family Sulfurimonadaceae; genus Sulfuricurvum. Next base: position 3,537 of record JACXUE010000098.1, on the reverse strand, counting down.
TAACCGTACCCTCGCCCGTGCCCAAATGGATTACAAAGGGGAAGCGACGCCCGAAGAGGTCGAGCAGGTGTACAATCATCTAATGGAGAAACTGCAATGGAATCACTCAGTTTAGCACTCACCTTCCTCATGATCGTGATCGTATACGAATTTTTGAAACCCAAAAGCGATAACAACTCCGATAGCCCTTCAGAAGATGGGATAGAAGAAGACTAAGAGTCTTAAATAGTGCCTTAGAAAAGATTATTCATGAATGTTAACAGATTGGGTTAATCTAATCTTCTTATAATCGCAGTTGATTTTTTAGATAAGTTTTATTTGGATTGAATTGATGAAGTGGATCGTAATGTATCGGGATTTTTTTGCCGCATTGAGTCTTAAAAAGCCCCTTTTTACTGTATTGATTATCAAACTTTTTCTCATTTGGACACTGTTTCACTATCTTTACCACAATCCGTACAAAGATTCACCTTCAACAGCCCCTTCGGCAATCGCCCAAACCCTCAAACCCTAACTCTCTCAAAGGAAACTCATGGATCTCATAGACTGGTCTCGCGCGCAATTCGCACTTACCGCGATTTACCATTTTTTGTTTGTCCCACTTACACTGGGACTCTCTTTCCTCGTCGCCATTATGGAGACGATTTACGTTAAAACCGGCGATGAAAAATGGCTCAAAACGACTAAGTTTTGGGTCAAACTTTTTGGTATCAACTTCGTTATTGGGGTGGCAACCGGGCTTATCATGGAGTTCGAATTCGGCACCAACTGGGCGGCGTACTCATGGATTGTCGGAGACATCTTCGGCGCACCTCTGGCGATCGAGGGGATATTTGCCTTTTTCCTCGAATCGACCTTTTTTGTTGTCCTCTTTTTCGGATGGGATCGGGTGAGCAAGAGGTTTCATCTCACCTCGGCTTGGCTCGTTGCCATCGGAACCAATCTCTCCGCACTCTGGATTCTCGTCGCCAACGGCTGGATGCAGTTTCCGGTGGGGATGGAGTTTAACCCCGATACCATGCGTTATGAGATGGCAAACTTTTGGGAGGTGATTTTCTCTCCCGTCGCCATAGCCAAATTCCTCCACACCATCGGCGGGGGATACGTCACGACCTCAATTTTCGTCGTTGGCGTCTCGGCATGGTTCCTTCTTCGTGGACGTGAGACACAATTTGCACGCCGCAGTATCATCGTCGCCTCATCGTTTGGATTATTTGCATCACTGTTTCTACTCCTTAGCGGAGATGAATCTGCCCATCAAGTAGCTCAAAAACAGCCGATGAAACTCGCCGCGATGGAGGGGCTCTATGAGGGGGAAGGGCGTGCGGGTATCGTAGCGTTCGGTATCCTCAATCCCGATAAAAAAGTGGGAGATGATCTCCCTGAATTTTACGGTGATATCCAAATCCCTTACGCCCTCTCTTTGCTGGGCTATCACGATATCAACGCCTTTGTTCCGGGGATCAACGATCTCATAGAGGGGAACGAACAATTCAACATCATGAGCGCTGGAGAAAAAATCGAGCGTGGGCGTGCCGCACTGAACGATTTATCTGCGTATCATGAAGCGAAAAAAGAGGGAAACACAACCGCCGCGAGCACAAGCCTCAAAGCGTTTGATGCGAACCAATCGTATATGGGATACGGACATTTTAGCGATCCCCTGCAAACCGTCCCCCCTATCGCTTTGACGTTTTACAGTTTCCACGTGATGGTGGGGCTGGGATCGTTTTTTATTGTCTTGTTTATCGTCTTACTCTATCTAGGGATGACAAATGAACTCCTCACTACCCGATGGGCACTCTGGATCACCTTTATGTCGATACCTCTAGGATTCGTGGCGTGTGAAGCGGGGTGGATCGTTGCCGAAGTGGGTCGTCAGCCGTGGGTTATACAAGATTTGCTACCGACAATGAAAGGCTCAAGTGCACTGAATGTCCAAAGCGTACAGATCACGTTTTGGGCATTTGCGATTTTGTTCACCGCATTGCTCATCGCCGAAATCAAAATCATGATGGCGACAATTTCAAAAGGGCCGCATATCGCTGAAAAAGGAGACAATCATGTTTGAGACATGGGAACTGTTATGGTTACAAAATTACTGGTGGGGGATCGTATCGCTGCTAGGCGGATTTCTGGCAATGATGCTCTTTGTTCAAGGGGGACAAGCACTTATTCCAGCATTAGCAAAAAACGAAGCAGACAAAACCCTCCTCTACAATGTTTTCGGACGAAAATGGGAGCTTGGTTTTACTACCCTCGTATTGTTCGGCGGAGCGATTTTCGCCGCATTTCCCCTCTTTTATGCGGTGAGTTTTGGCGGGGCGTACTTTGCATGGATGATTCTCCTTTTTGCCTACATCATTCAAGCCGTCTCCTACGAATACCGTACCAAAAAAGGGAATATCTACGGCTCACGCACCTATGAACTCTTTTTAAGTATCAACGGATTTCTCTCCCCATTTTTGATCGGGGTGATTATTTCTACCCTCTTCTCGGGCGGTGCATTTATCGTCGATGATGCCAATCTCTCGCACTGGACAATCGCGACGCGCGGGTTAGAAGCGCTCAGCGTGCCGTTTAACGTTTTGGGCGGAGTGAGTGTTGTTTTAGTCTCACGTGTGTTAGGTATGCTCTTTATCCTTAACAGCGTCCGAGAGAAAAACCTTTTGGAATCTACCCTCAAAAAACTCCGCATCGAGATAATCCTCGCCATCGCGTTTCTCGCCTCGTTTGCCCTTTGGATTTTTGTCGTGCCGGGTGCGGCAATCAATGACACAACGATCATCATCGAATCGAACCGCTATTGGCATACCTTTCTCGACCATCCGATCGTTCTCCTCATGCCGTTTGTGATCGGACTCGGGCTTTTTATCCTCGGTGGATTTAAAGGGAAAAAATCGTCATTTTGGTGTGGCATTGCGGGAACGGTTCTGATGGTATTTGCACTACTAATGGCGACAGGAATCAACGGAGCACCATTTTATCCCTCCTATGCCGATTTGCAAAGTTCGCTCACCATCACCAACAGTTCAGGAAGCCGCTATACCCTTGTAGTCATGAGCTATGTTTCACTCTTCGTTCCAGTCGTTTTAGCCTACATCGCTTACGTCTGGCGTTCTATGGCAAAACCGATTACTCACGAAGAAATTAAAAAAGACCCATTTAGCTACTAATGGATGTTACGCATTTTTCGAGCAAAGCCCGAAAAACGGCAGGGACAAATGTCCCTACAACCCCCTGAAGCTTCGCGCATCTTCCGGATGCGCGAGATTAAAATTTACTAGGAGAATACTATGGAGTATATTGAGTCACTATTGTGGTTGGGACTTTGGCCGCTGATTATCTTTTTGGGATATAAATTTGCAGTGTTGAATCTCCGCCATTACCAGAAAATGGAACGGCTCGAAGAGTTGGAAGAGCGCATTGCGCTACAGAAGAATTAAATTTTTGAAGGAAGCTTTATTAAGCTTCCAAAATTTTACTCACAATCTCATAGACGTTGTTGGAGAGGGTCGGATGGTTTTTGATCCGCTC
>JACXUE010000097.1 GCA_014764075.1 Sulfuricurvum sp. | reverse complement strand
GAACGTGCACGGAGTCAGCTTTTTTTTGATGCGGGGCGTTCTCCGATTCTAGCTGGGGGGCATTTTGTCGCCAAACATATCGAAGCCGATTATCTCAAGAGCGCAAAATTTGGCGATCTTTTGGAGGTTAAAACAACCTTGATTCAAATCAAAAATGCATCATTTAGCCTGTTGCAACAGATATTTCGGGATGATGAAAAAGTTTTTGAGATGAAGATTGATTTGGTCTATATAGATTTTGAGGGAAAAATGGCAAAAATACCCTCCGACGAGAAGGTTTTTTTGGCCTCTTTATAACAATTTTTTGAGTTTGGGAGCCGCTTTTTCGATCGCTTTAGAAATCTCTTGATTCTCGCGCATCAGTGCCACATCCAACGGAGTCATCCCGTCTTTGCTCAGCGCACTTCCGGAAGCACCTTTTTCAATCAGATACAAAGCAATCTGGGTATGGTTTTTCCATGCCGCGAGATGAAGTGCGGTTGCTCCGCCGGAGTCTTCGGCATTGATATCGGCACCTTTTTCAACCAGATGTTTCACTGCATCAATGTTTCCAACCCAACACGCGTACATCAAAATTGTTTTGTTATTGTCTTCTCTCGCACTGTTGGCATCGTTGATGGTTTGGATCTTATCGATGAATGTATTCGTGTCATTACGATCCAACAATCCTACCAACTCTAAAATATCGGCTCCCTCGACCGATAATACCAAGGCAAAGAAGAAAAATATCGATTTGAACATAGCTATTTTTTGAACTCTTCGATGAACTCTTGAATATCGTCGAACAATGCTTGAAGATCCTCTTCATGCTCAACTTCGTCGGCGAGAATCTGAGATACCATATCGTAGGTTACAATATCTTTTTCTCGTGTAATATCGAGGATATTGGAGTAGACGCTGATGGCACATTGCTCTCCTTTGATCGCTTGTTCCAAGACTTTGCGTACATCGCCATCTGTTGGGGCATCATAGCCGCAATTCGTGAGGGTAAACCACTCTTGGGGATGGAGCGCCGGAGTTCCTCCCAACTGGATAATCCGATCGCATACCATCGTAGCATGACGAAGTTCGTCGGCGGCGTGTTGGGTGAGTTCCGTGATAGCGGCATCTTTCATGAGCCCTTTGACCACTTTTGCCTCGATAAAATATTGATAATAGGCGAGCCATTCATCACAGTATGCTTTATTCAACAACTCATAGACGGTCTGTGCTTCGATTCCTCGAAGGAGTGAAATACCTCTTTTACCCATGGAGAACTCCTCTATTTATAGATAACTAAACTCTATCACTGGTTCTCTTAAAGGAAAATTATTATCCGCAGTAGTGATCAAGCTTTTCAGGAGATAAAAGGGTGAGTTTTTTGGAATCATCAATAACGATAATCCCCTCAGATTTGAGTTTTGTCACCATTCTTGAGAGTGTTTCGGGTGTGATTCCCAACATTTTGGAGATTTCAACCCCTTTGAGATTATGAAATTGTTCACTCTCATCTCGGATAAATCGGGCTACTTTTGCCATTGCATTGGGGGCACTGTGACGTTGAAGTGTGTGCTCTAAAACCGAAATTTTATGAGTTAACGATGCAATAAGCGCGATGCTAAGCGAGGGATCGTTTTGGAGAAGTGATAGAAACGGATCACGTGCAATTTTCAAAACCAGCGAATTTTGAAGGGTTCGGCAGGATGCGGGGTAGGGGATTTGTTTTAGCGTCGCTACTTCCGCGATAAGAGAGGGGGCTCGAAAATGGTGGATAACTATAGGTTCAGACCCAGAGTTCGATTTGTATACCGACACTTCACCTTCTATGAGAAGATGAAAATAGTGACTCTTTTCCCCTTCGTAAAAGACGACCTCATCACCCTCATAATGGCGTAAAATGCCGATTTTTTCGATCTCTCTACGCTGTTGAACACTTAGATGATGAAAAAGGGTGATATGCTCAAACAAAGAGGTATTAGTTTCCATGAAGCGGCTCAAATCCAAACTCTTTGGCACGCAACAATTCAATAGGATAAATCACTTGTGAATTGATAAGACGCATCGTATAGTCTCTTTTTGTATGGGTGAGTTGTGAGATCAGATAATCGGCTCCGACACTGGTAGTATAAAGTATCCAATCGACGGCAATGTCATTGTTCATCAAAGCGTTCGTTTCATAAATAGCAGAGGGGAATTCGATCAATGAGTTGGCAAGGATCATATTTTTACGGTCTTGATACTGTGTGAGGGTTAGGAGCGTAGGATCAACGTTGATTTGGGTTGAAAGGATATTTTTCTCTTTGACTCCAGTAAACGTCAGATGGGCGGTCAAAAGGGCGCTTTTAACCACCGGAATATGGACGATGATGCTCGATTTGTTAAACGGTGCGGGTTTGGAGAGGTGGGTAATGATATTATCCCCTTTGAGATCAACCGGATAGCTCATTACTTTTTTCTTTTCCCCTTTTCGTGAGGCAAAAACCTCTTCGGTGATCGTTTTAAGTTGAGTTCCGACGTTGGAGTTATCGTAAAAAATAGCAATCGAATCACTCATATAGGGCAATAGGGCTTCAAGTTGTTTTTTATAGTCGATAGCGCCGAAAACAAAGTTATCTGGGGCAGATGGGAGATCACGTTTGTGGACGGTGGGGATAAATATCGGCAGGTTCGTCTCTAGAGCTACGATATTTTTAGCTCCCGTAGCGGTAAGTGGGGAGAGGATAGCACTGATCCCATCTTGTTTGGCCTCTTTCAATACCTTGGCGATCGATTGGGAGGATTCATCAGCCATATCGTAGCGTTTGATCGTATAGTGTTCAAATTTACGGCTTAACAGAGTCGCCAAGGCGACATTGTAGGTCGATTGGGCATATTTGCCGATCACTTTGGATGAAGAGACAACACCGATTTTGACGGGCTGTTCGTTAGGAGTAAAATAAAGTTGATAATCCTCGGCGTTATTCGAGGATTTTTGAATCATCAGCGTTCTCGCATCACCTAACGTAAACAATAAAATCAGCACAGTTAAAAGTCGAATAAACATCATGATAGCTGCCCTTTGATCGTCTGTAAATCACGCATCGCCTCTTTTTTCATCGAGGGGTTGCGTACTAAATAAAGGGGATGATACATAGGGATAAGTACAGAGTTACTCATCGGGATGATTTCACCTCGTACACGCTCAAAATCTCCATCGTCTCCCGATACAATCTGGTATGCCTCCGCGCCTAAAGGGACAATAATTTTAGGTTGAATAATCGAGATTTGCTGGGTTAAATATCCTCTGCAACTGTTGTATTCACTAGGTGATGGCGTTTGAAATCCGAAAGGTTTGCATTTGACGGCATGGGTAAAATAGATTTCCTCCATCGGGAGGTGAAGCACTTTTTCGATCATATCGCGTAACATTACCCCTGATCTTCCGACAAAGTACTCTCCTGATTCGTCCTCAGCGGCGGAAACAAATGCGTCGATAAACATTACCTTGGCGCTTGGGTAGCCAAATCCACTCATGCTTTGTCGGCGTGATTTACTCAAATCACACAGATAGCACGATGCTATGGTTTGTGAAAGGGTTTGTAGCGAATTGGGTAAAGAGGTGAGGGGAGTTTGGGTGTTTGGGGTGATAGGATCGACGTATTTGTACCCCAATGCTTTGAGACGATACAGATTTTCGAGTAGTGCCAAGTTTTGAAAAGAGTCCACGATACTGCTTCTTTAATATTTCCAGAGAGTATAAAAAAGAAGCGGTTAAAAGGAGATAAATAATTTCAAAGAGAGAGCAAGCGAAAACTGTATCGGTACGGAATTTGATGTAGAAGATGCTAGAACTGCGCATGAGATGGTTTTGAGTTTCGAAGAGTAGATATAAAAGCCCAAGAGGGCTTTAAAACTCAGATTATGAGCAGTGTCCGCCACCACAGCAAGAAGAAGCTTCAATTACTTCAACTTCCACAGGTGTTGATTCCCAAATCCCGTGTTTGGTGCAGTAGCTTTGCGCAACAAGTTTCATTTTTTTACCGCTTGCAACGATATTGAACGTTACAGTTGCGTGACCTTTGCACCCTTGTCCACCGAGCATACCTGCTACGAAATCGGCTTTTGCGAGCAATGTTTCGCCGTTGTAGAGTTGAACTCCCTCAATGTAGTGATCAAAATCGTCCGGATGAGTGTATTCATTCCCCATTTTGACCGTAACGGCAAAAGGCTCCCCCGCTTTAGCGGTATTTTCACAGTGGATAAACGGAGAGTGGCGATCGATGTAATCTTTGCGTGATTCACGCTCTATGGTGTCGATATCGACATAACGATTGATAGTTGGCATGTTTTTATGTCCTTTCTTGGTGTTGTTGAATGAGACATTGTACAACGCTAAACTTTTAATCCTCCCTAAATCAGATACTTTATCTCTGAATTAATTTTTTCCAAAGCAACAGCGATTTTTAACTATCAAAACGGTAGAATCGAGATTATTTAGATTTGGGTGAGTAGGGATGGGATACGAGCATTTAACTAACGATGAACTCATCGAGATCATAAAGAAGCAAAATGATGAATTAAAGCGTAAAAAATACGGTCTTGTTTGGGAGTCTGAACGTGAAAATGAAAAAGTCGTCCTAGACTGCGCCCATCATCTCCCCATCCTCAAATGTCTCGACGATAAAACAATCACAACCGATACGAGCGAAGATAATATTCTCATCGAGGGGGATAACTACCATGCCCTCAGTGTCCTCAGCTATACCCACAAAGAAAAAATAGACGTTATTTACATCGACCCGCCGTACAATAC
>JACXUE010000096.1 GCA_014764075.1 Sulfuricurvum sp. | reverse complement strand
GTCACTGTAACTGCTTTGAGCTGCTTGAGCATGCGTTCGTGAGACGATGTGGATGGGCAAGTGTTGATCGAAACGGTGCGATATGCTATAGAGTTCTTCAAAGGTGAGAGATTGAACGTTATAGGCCGGTGGGCGGTCGATCGTGCCCAGATCGATCCGTTCACATTTAATACCATACAGGGCACGATTGAGAGCCTCAATTTCGGATGCGGAGTCATTGACCCCTTTGACAAACAGGATTTCCAAAAACAATTTCCCTTGAAACACTTCTGAAAAACGGCGGATACTTTCAATGATCGTTTTGATCTCGATCCCCTCGGCGGGGCGGTCGATTTTTTTGAACACTTCAGGGGTAGCGGCATCGAGGGAGAGCTTCACTTGATCGAGCTTGAGGAGGGTATCAAAGACTTTTGGAACGCTCAAGGAGGCGCTGTTGGAGAGGATCAGCGTCCGAATATTCCCTTTGAGCGCATCGATTTGTTCTACTAGAGTCTCTAGCTGGGGATACATTGTCGGTTCGCCGTTGGCGGTGATGGTGATGACATCGATAGTGGGGTGTTTTTGAAGTGCGCTTCTTAGATCGTTGATGATGGTGTCAACGGGAGTTACGTTTATCTGATGCATTATTGCCGGTGCAGGGGTAAGTTCGCAGTAGAGGCAGTCAAAATTGCACTGTTTCCCAAAACGGGAGAGATCGATCCCAAGCGATACGCCGAAGCGGCGTGAATAGACGGGGCCGAAAATGGAGGACATTTTAGTGTTTGCTAACTCTATGGCATTCGCGGACAAAGTGTTGAGCGTTTTCCACGGGGACGTCGGGGAGGATTCCGTGACCGAGGTTGAAAATATGGCGACGACCCCCCATAATGTTTTGGATCGCTTCGACACATGCGGTCGTTTGCTCTTTGGAGTATAAACGGCACGGTTCCATATTCCCTTGGAGGATGTAGCGATCTCCCAGCTTCTCTTTGGCGAGCGCCATTGGCGTGCTCCAGTCTACACCGAATACATCGAAATTTCCGTAAACGTTATCCAAAAACGCCGGAATCCCTTTGGGGAACATGATGATGGGGATATGGGGGTATTTGCCTTTGAGATATTCGGCAATTTCTACCATGTAGCTCCATGAGAACTCATCGTATCGGCTCGGCTCGATGGCGGCTGCCCAGCTATCGAAAATCTGGACGACGTCGACACCCGATTGGATCTGTTTTTCCATGTAAAGTTTGACCACATCGGTCACTTTACGGAGGATTTTATGGAGGAGCTCAGGGTTGGAGTACATCATCTTTTTGCAGATATTGTAGGTCTTGCTCCCTTGTCCCTCAATCATGTAGGTTGCGAGTGTCCACGGTGCCCCCGTAAATCCAATGAGGGCTTTGTTGTCGCCCCGCTCGTCAAGTTGACGGCGGAGAATGTGAATCGTTTCATAGACGTACGTGAGGCGCGATGCGGCGTCCTCACCTCCTCTGAGCTCATCAAGATCTTCTTCGGACGCAATCGGATGGTCGAATACGGGACCCTCCCCTTTGATAAAATCAAGTTTCATCCCCATCTCATTAGGGACAACCAAAATATCGCTGAACAAAATCGCCGCGTCGACATTGACAATATCTAGAGGTTGGATGGTAACCTCTGCCGCCATATCGGGGGCATGGCAAAGATTCAAAAAATTTCCGGCACGTTTGCGTACTTCCATATACTCAGGGAGATAACGTCCCGCTTGGCGCATCATCCATACCGGAGTGTAAGGGGTCTCTTTGCCGAAGCAGGCGTCTACGAATATTTTGCTCATGTGTGAATCCTAAATAATGTTTTAATGGTTGTGATGACCGACTTTGCTCAAGAAATAAAGTCCTACCGCCACCGCCGTGATCGAGAGGGCAAGATACAATAGCTCCAAAGCCCCTGTGAATACGGTATGACCTACTTTTTGGAAAAAACCGACGACGAGTACCATGACGATCACTTTGGAGATTTTGTCTTTGAGCTGATCGAGGGAATGGACGGCAAGGAGCTGATTCTCTTTGCCCTCTTCGTCTTTTGCCGGATCGATATCGGAGATAAACAGCTCATACAAACCAAACGAGAAGATGATCATCACGACGCCGATCAGATAGAGATCGACTGCGCCGATGATACCGCCAACAATCTCTTCGTGGAAATGTTCAGGATGAGTATGGGTCGTGTATGCTTGGATGACATAGGATGCCGTGTTATAGACATCGACACTGGCTACGGCAAAGAGGACAAATGCTCCAACCAAACCGAACACAACGGCAAGGACAATAATGAATCGTGTACTCCACAGAGAGTTTTCGAATAATTTTTCGATAAAGTCCATCTTATTCCCCTTGCATCTCTACCCATTTTTGGGCGATGCGAACCGCATTGGTCGCAGCACCGACACGGAGATTATCGGCAACGACCCACATATGCAGAACATTGTCACGATAGATGTCGTTGCGGATACGTCCGACAAACGTTTCATTTTGATCGACACACAGTGATGGCATTGGATAGATGCTCTCTTGCGGAGTATCGAGGACGATGATATTGGGCGCTTTTGAGAGGAGTTCGCGTGCCTCATCGGCATCTACTGCACCATCAAAGGTGAGGGTGAGGGTTTCGGCGTGACCGCGCAATGTTGGGATACGGACACATGTTGCGCTCACTTCGATATTTTTGTGCATGATCTTTTGGGTTTCGTTCACCATTTTGAGCTCCTCTTTGGTGTAGCCGTTATCGGTGAATGAGTCGATTTGCGGGATTGCATTGAGAGCGATTCGGTGGGCGAATTTTTTCGGTTCCACTTCATCAAGTTTAAACGAAAAGAAGGCTTGCATTTGGTACACAAGCTCTTCCATTGCCGATTTCCCCGCACCCGATGTTGCTTGATAGGTACTTACATCGATTCGTTGAAGATCATAGGCATCATCCAGCGGTTTAAGCGCTTGAACCATTTGGATCGTCGAGCAGTTGGGATTGGCGATAATCCCCGTATTTTTCCATTGGGCAATATCTTCGGGGTTTACTTCCGGAACGACCAAAGGGACATCTGGAAACATCCGAAAGTGGCTGGTGTTGTCGATGACGACCGCTCCTGATTCGGCGGCATAGGGGGCAAATTCGGCTGAGACGCTTCCCCCTGCGCTGAAAAGGGCGATATCGATCTCCTCTTCGGTAAATATCGTTGGGGTTAGCTCTTTAATGATCAAATCAGAACCGTTGAAACTAACGGTTGTTCCGGCACTACGGGCGCTTGCCATAGGGACAAGTTTGGCTAGAGGGAAATCGATCTCTTCAAAAATGCGTAAAATCTCTTCGCCGACGGCACCGCTAGCACCGACGATCGCAACGTTATAATGTTTCATAGGAAGCTTTCCTTGGGGGCGAGGGGTATCACCCGTGAATATTTTCCGGCGATTATAGCGAAAGAGGGTTAAATTCTCCCTAATCCTCGTGCTTCCAAAAAGAGATCTTCGGTATCGATGATCTCTCCTTCGCTCAAAATAGTGGCACGTTCGACTACGGAGATAAGTTCACGGATATTTCCCGGCCAATTGTAGCGTTCCAAGGCATTGCAGGCATTCGATGAGAAGGCTTTGGACGCAAAGCCGTATTGGGCACAATAGCGCTCCAGCGCCGCTGTGGCGATGGGGAGGATCTCTTCGCGTCGCTCACGCAAAGGGGGGATATGCAGCGGAATCGTGTTAAGTCGATAGTAGAGATCCTCACGAAATTGTCCCTCTTTGATCTTTTGATCCAAATTGGCGTTGGTTGCGGTGATAATACGGACGTCGATTTTGGTATTTTTGGAAGCACCTAAACGTCTTATTTCTCTCTCTTGTAAGACTCGGAGGAGTTTTGCCTGAAGAGGGTAGGGCATTTCGCCGATTTCATCCAAAAACAGCGTCCCCCCCTCGGCGAGTTCGAATTGTCCCGCTTTGGATACGGTCGCGTCGGTGAAAGAGCCTTTTTCAAAACCGAACAGTTCACTCTCAATCAAATTGTCGGGTATGGCGGCCATATTGATGGCAATGAAAGGTTTAGAAGCGCGCGGGGAGGCATTATGAATATGTCGGGCGAACACCTCTCTTTGACGCCAAGCTGAATCGATTCGATCGCGCGTGTGAGGGTCGCATTGCCGGTGATGATGATTACCTCGTATTTCCCCCCCAGCGTTTTGACGAACTCCAATCCGTCCATTCCGGGCATATTGATGTCACTGACGATCAGTTCAAAACTATCATCGAGTTTTTTGAGGGCGTCTTTTGGGTTTTTAAAGGTGTGGACTTCGTAAGAGGGGTAATCGCTCATAGCTATTTCGAGCGATTTGCGCATATTGATGTCGTCTTCCACGATTGCAATTTTCATAAAATGTATCCCTTATTGTGTTGGGGTGATTGTAACCAACTCATCATTAAACTCGACTGCAAAACACCGTGATGGGAGGGTTAAGACGTTTATGCTTTGGCTGGATAAAGGATGCGTTGTTTCGTTGTTTTTGATATGAACGTCATGATGTGCGGCAAATTCTAAAAAGGCTGTTTGTTCTCTTTGAAGAAGTGATTCTAGCGATTCATTAGGAGTTCGAATGAGCGTTAGAGTCGAGGGGGATATTGCTTTGATGCAAGGACGCATCGCTTTGGAGACGGTAATGGTTTCATTGATGGGCTGCGAATTTTTGGCGACAAGCCGATAGCCGATGTAGTATTCATCGGCTCCCAACCCTTGTGACAAAATTAGCGTGAGAAGCGTGAATACGAAAGGGCGATTTCCATTTCGACTTCGCAAAGACCCTCTTTAAAAGTAGTGTTGGTAATGTTAGCTCCACGAACAAGCGCTTCAACCGATGTGCGGGTACTGGAGCTGGTGAGCATTAAATTTTTGATGCTGTCTTGTCCTTCGACATGTACCCCTGCAACTTTTTCAGCAATTTGACGATACCCATCAACAATTGCAGAACGTTTCGCTAACGCATACGCTTGTGCTGGAGAAGCGGTGATGGATGGAGCTACCCCTTGACCAATCACGGTGATCACGAGTTCATTTTCAGATTTTAAGACCGGCTCGACACAGTGACCATCAGTGCCACTGTAGACACATTTGACTTGAGGGGTTGGCTCATCGGTGGAGAAAAATCCTGCATGAAGAGCGGAAATAGAGAGCGTGAGAGCAAGGGTCGCTGCAATTCTCATCGTAGGGTTCCTTAGAATTTGGAATAGTTAAGAGTTAAAAGCAAAAATTATTCCAATTTAAGTGTACCTGATGGTTCAGAGCTCTCTCCTTCGTCTTTGTTCTCTTCTCCATCATTTTTTGGACAACGTGAGATGCTGGCGACGTCGTCCCCTTTGACGATGTAGACACCGCTCGTGTTACGCCCCGATTTGGAGATGGTTTGCATATCGACACGGATCATTTTACCCGCTTTGGTAAGTGCCATGAGATCCATCGTCTCATCCACCATAACGCATCCGACGACGGTACTTCCGGTTTTCGAATTGAGTTTCATTGCGATAACCCCCGATCCTGCGCGATTGGTGAGGCGATACTCTTCGGCGGTTGTACGTTTTCCGATCCCTTTTTCGCTCACCATAAGGATCTCTTCCTGGTCGCTTTTGATGATGTTTGCATCGACGACAACATCACCTTCTATTTTGAACTTGATACCTCGGACGCCACGGGTGCTACGCCCTTGATTGCGGGTTTTTTCAATATCAAATTTGATACATTGGGCAAATTTGGTGACGATAAAGAGATATTTTGTCTCTTCCGTTGCAATATGGGCGGTGATAAGGGTATCGTTTTCATCGAGTACGATCGCGCGGACACCGTTGCTGCGGATGTTTGAAAATTCGTTCAATGCGGTACGTTTGACGATACCGTTTTGGGTGAAGAATACGAGTGATTTGTTCTCGTCAAAATCGGTTGTCGGGATGACGGAGCGGATTTTCTCATCGGCTTCGAGGTTGATGAGATTGACCACCGCTTTACCTTTTGCGGTACGTGATCCCTCTGGAATTTTGTACACTTTGAGCCAGTGGAGCTGTCCGCGATCGGTGACGAACATTAAGGTATCGTGGGTATTGCACGTATAGAATTTTTCGATAAAGTCATCATCATAGGTGGTGACGGCGACTTTTCCTTTTCCGCCGCGTATCTGTTTTTCATAGGCTGCGAGAGGAACCCGCTTGATGTAGCCGCGATGGGTGATCGTGACGACCATCGGTTCATTTGGGATTAAATCTTCGATATTAATATCGTCATAGTTGTCTTCGATATGGGTTGCGCGCGGAGCGTTAAACTGCTCTACGAGTTCGATGAACTCCTCTTTGATGATCCCTTTGAGAACCTCTTCGCTACGGAGGATGCTCTCTAAATAGTCGATGTGCGCCAAAATCTCTTTGAGTTCATTGTCGATTTTATCGCGTTCCAACCCGGTGAGACGTTGCAGACGCATATCCAAAATCGCTTGAGCTTGGATCGGCGAGAACTCAAATTCAGAGATAAGACCGTTTTTTGCGCTTTCACTGTCGGCACTGGCGCGGATGAGTTTGATGATCGCTTCGATATGATCAAGCGCTTTTTTCAAACCTTGTAAAATGTGGGCACGCGCTTTGGCTTTTTCGAGATCAAAAATAGTGCGGCGGATGATGACCGTTTTACGGTGGTTAATGAAGTGTCCGAGCATCTCAAGAAGGGAGAAAATTCTCGGTTCTTCTTTGACCAGTTCGGCGATGTTTTCGATAAGCCGTGCTTTGTTGACTTGGTAGGGAAGCTCATCGATGATGATGACGTCTTTATTGGACTTTTTTTCGATGTGGGTTTTGGCACGGACTCGAATCCGCCCCCGTCCGGTTTCGTATGCATCTAAGATCCCTTTTTTCCCATAGATGGTTCCACCGGTAGGGAAATCGGGAGCTTTGATGAATTGCATGATGTCGTAGATTGAGGCATTTGGATTATCGACCAAATGGACGAGCGCACTGAGCACTTCTTTGGGATTGTGAGGAGGGATATTGGTCGCCATACCGACGGCGATCCCCGCAGACCCATTGATTAGGAGATTCGGAACGCGGGTCGGAAGAACTTCCGGCTCTTGGGTAGTGCCGTCATAGTTATCTACCATATTGACGGTGTCTTTGTCGAGGTCTTTGAGGAGTTCCCCCGCATAGCGGGTCATACGTGCTTCAGTATAACGCATCGCAGCGGCGTTGTCGCCATCCACCGAACCGAAGTTCCCCTGACCGTCTACCAACGGTGCACGCATGGCAAACGGTTGCGCCATACGAACGAGTGCATCGTAAACCGAGGTATCTCCGTGCGGATGGTATTGACCGATAACATCCCCGACGATACGGGCCGATTTTTTATACTTGGCACCTGCTGAGAGGTTGAGTTTATCCATTGCATAGAGGATACGACGGTGAACTGGTTTGAGACCGTCACGAACATCGGGGAGTGCTCGTCCGATGATAACGCTCATTGAGTAGTCAAGATAACTGCTTTTGAGAGTCTCTTCTATATTGATGTCGTTAATTTCGCTGTTTTCGAGCAAATCGTTCATGCATTCCCCACGTAATGAAGATAAATAATGCTGATTATATCTGATAAAGTCTTAAAATATAAAAGATGGGTCAATTTGCTAAATTAATCAAATAGAGGTTACAATTGTCTCAACTTTCACATGGAGAACAGATTCGCATGAAAAAAATTGAAGCGGTTATCAAACCATTTAAACTCGAAGATGTAAAAGATGCCCTAGCGGAAATCGGAATTACAGGTATGACGGTGAGCGAAGTTAAAGGGTACGGACGTCAAAAAGGGCACAGTGAACTCTATCGGGGCGCTGAGTATGTGGTTGACTTCCTCCCGAAAATCAAAATGGAGATGATCGTCAGCGACGATATGGCGGACAAAGTGATCGATACGGTGATCGGAGCTTCCCGCACCGGAAGAATCGGTGACGGTAAAATCTTCGTCAGCGATATTGAAAAAATCATTCGTATCCGTACGGGTGAAACCGATAGTGACGCGATTTAAACTTCATAGCACTTTTTTGCAAGGATAGCTTCTTGTAAAAAAGCTCCTCCGTATTCTCTTTTCTTATGTAATCAAAATCGCTGTTTTTAATTAAATATGCTAAACTGATTAAAATTTAATCATATAATTGCACTTTCTTGTTTGGATTACTTTGTACAATGGTACTCGACATTCAAGTGATGAAGGAGAGAAAATGCAAAAGTGGCTTTTAGCTTTTTCGCTATTAGGCGTTTCGGCTTTTGCCGAAGAGGCAGCGGTACCTGTTCTTAATTCAGGTGATACTGCATGGATGATGATGTCAACAGCACTCGTAATGTTGATGACACCGATCGGGCTTGCGCTATTTTATAGCGGAATGACCCGTTCTAAAAATATTTTGAATACGTTTGCGATGGTGTTTGGTGCATTTACGGTATCATTTATCGCATGGGTTGTTGCGGGATTCTCAATCGCATTCGGTACGGTTGAGGGGTCAATGAACCAAGTGATCGGCGGATTCAACCATATAATGCTTAGCGGCATCGACTGGACAGAATTTGCCAGTGTCGATTTGGGTCAACTCTATCCGAAATTGGTTTTCGTAGTGTTTCAAGGGACGTTCGCGGCAATTACCGTAGCGATTGCGGCTGGTTCGGTTATTGAACGTATGAAATTCTCGACATGGATGGTGTTTGCGTTTATTTGGACAATCGCAGTCTATGCTCCGATCACCCACATGGTATGGGGCGGCGGATATTTGTTCAACGAAGGTGCTCTTGATTTTGCCGGTGGTACGGTTGTCCATATGAACGGCGGTTTGGCTGGTTTGGTGCTTGCTCTTTTGATCGGTAAACGTGCGGGATATCCGAAAGTGGCAATGAAACCGGCAAGCGTTATCTTGACGGCTCTGGGTGCTGGACTTCTTTGGTTCGGTTGGTACGGGTTTAACGGCGGATCGGCTTTTGGTGCGAACGCTATCGCAGGACTTGCGTATTTGACCACAACGATTGCTGCTGCAGTTGCTACGGTCACATGGATTGTGGTTGAGTATGTGGTATTCAAAAAACCGACTTTGCTCGGTGCCGCAACAGGTGCGATTGCAGGGTTGGTAGCGATCACTCCGGCAGCCGGATTCGTAGGAGTTAACGGTTCATTCATCATCGGTATCATGGGTGCATTGATCGCATTCTTCGGTGTAACGGCTCTTAAGAAAAAATTGGGTTACGACGATTCATTGGACGCGTTTGGGGTTCACTTCCTCGCAGGTCTTTGGGGTGCGATCGCGACAGGTATCTTCGCAGCCTACACGCCAAACACTGATAATGCACTTCTTTGGGCTGGACCGTTGAAAGATGCTGGGGATCGTATGGGACAAATTATGGTACAAGCTGAATCGGTTCTTATCGTTGGATTGTTCACGTTGGTCGGTACGATCGTGGTATACTACATCGCAATGGCTCTTACCGGCGGTTCACGTGTTAACGAAGAACAAGAGAGCCAAGGTTTGGATGAGTCGGTACACGGTGAACGTGGCTTTAACCTATAAGGAGCAAATAATGAAAAAAATCGAAGCGGTTATCAAACCATTTAAACTCGAAGATGTAAAAGACGCATTGGCGGAGATTGGCATTACCGGTATGACCGTGAGCGAGGTCAAAGGGTACGGACGTCAAAAAGGGCACAGCGAACTCTATCGCGGTGCCGAGTATGTGGTTGACTTTTTGCCAAAAATCAAAATGGAGATGCTTGTTGATGATGCGATGGCGAATCAAGTAGTTAATACCGTTGTCGAAGCGGCACGCACCGGAAAAATCGGTGATGGGAAAATCTTCGTCAGCGATGTCGGTAAAATCGTCCGTATTCGTACGGGTGAGACTGACGTTGAGGCTATTTGATTAAAATTTAATCAATCTTCCTTCTCAAATCCATTTATTTGGATATATAATGCACACCTTTATCTTATACTAAAGGTGCTGCATGGATTCTGCGTATGTTGTCGATACCCTCTTTGCCCTTTTTTCCGTCACTCTCATTATTCTTATGGTTCCCGGTTTCGCGATGCTCGAAGCAGGATTGGTTCGTACCAAAAACGTCTCCAGCGTTTTGACGGTAAACGTTATGATTTACGCGGTAGCGTCGATGGCGTTTATTTTGGTCGGATTTCATCTGGCATTCGGTGATTTTCGCTCGACAACGATGAGTCAATGGGCGTTTGTTATGTTCCAAATGGCGTTTGTCGGAAAAGCGATCAACATCGTGAGCGGAGGGGTGGGGGAGCGTGCCCGTTTGTTGCCTTTGACCCTTTTTACCGTGATTATGGGGGCATTGATCTATCCGATGGCGGTCAATATCAGCTGGGGAAGCGATTGGCTCGAAGATACGATTTTTGATTTAAATATGGTCGATTTAGCCGGCTCTACCGTGATCCATTCGACGGGTGGATGGGCATTGCTCGCGGCGATTCTCATCATCGGTGCGCGTAAAGGGCGTTACAGCGGCAATCAGATCCGCGTTATCCCAGCGTCCAATATCCCTCTTGTGGTACTGGGGGCAATGCTCCTTTGGATCGGATGGTTCGGGTTTAACGGCGGATCGGTTGGATCGATTGCGACCAAAGAGGCGGCGGACAGCGTGGCATTGACGATTTTTAATACCAATGCGGCGGGTCTTGCGGGGGCTATAGTCGCAGGGGCGCTCATCTATTTGCGCTATAAACTCTTTGATATTACGATGATTCTCAACGGTGCTCTAGGCGGTCTTGTGGCGGTTACGGCAGGTCCTCATCTGTATACGATGCTTGATGCGATCACGGTAGGGGGAATCGGTGGTGTTTTGGTTGTCTTTGCGGTGCCGTTGTTTGACCGTTTCCGTATCGATGACCCAGTTGGTGCACTCTCAGTACACTTGGTCAATGGGATATGGGGAACGTTGGCAGTTGGTTTGTTTGCTTCAGACTCTGCTAGTGGGGTGACGTTGCTGGGTCAACTCAAAGGTGTTGGTGTGATTGCGGTTTTTGTTTTTGGTGTTTCGTTTGCGATTATTTTTCTAATTAACAAGGCATTCCCATTCCGTGCGTCCGATGAGGATCAGATGCAAGGACTTGACGTAAGCGAATGTGGACTTGAAGCGTATCCGGAATTTAAACGGGCTATATAGCATTTTACAATTCATGCATTAAACATGCATGAATCTCTACAATATGATTTAAAAACTCCTTATTTTTCGATCAATTTAATACTTATGCAACACAACTCTTGTAATCTCACTATTTTATTTTCGTTATCAGAACAGAAGGAGAGAAAATATGGAAATGTTGGTGTATATCTATGGGGCACTAATCACATTAGCGTTTGAATGTTTTTTTGTTTTAACACCAGCGATCGCCACCACTAAAATAGAATTGGAGGGAATTATGGAACCGACTTTAGAGGATTTAGAAGATTATGATAAGTCGCTAGCTCAAGAAAAATTCTTGAACATAGCACTCTTTTTTTAACATTGATCGGTACCTATGCTGGTACTGATTGGTCATAAACATTTTGAGTAACTCTTGA
>JACXUE010000095.1 GCA_014764075.1 Sulfuricurvum sp. | reverse complement strand
ACATTGGCTTCGGGTAGCTCTTTAACAACTTCAGCCGTTTGAGTTGTGAGCTTCATCACCTCTTCACTCGGGATTACGGAGATTTTATTTTGTATAAAGTAGCCCACCCCCATTAGTAAAAGAATGCCAACAACCCCAACAATCGTCCATTTAGTCTTAGAATCCGACGTTGCTTGCAAAATAACCGATTGTTTCGGCTCCATCAAGGTCGAATGGGTGTCGCAAAATTCAGTGTATTCCTGACGAAGATCGCTCAAATCAATACTATATTCCCGTTCTAAAATAGAGATATATCCCATAAACTGAACCTTACCGATTTCAGCAAACGATTTAGTCATAACCAACTCTATCTTATCGCGAGAAATATGGGTTTGTTCGTGTATTTTTTCCGTCCCCAACTCTAGTAAATCTTCGAACGTATTTATTTTCATCGCATTCTCTCCATTAAAATCGCGCCGGCAACACCGACATTCAACGAATCAAAGTTGTGAGCCATCGGTATCGACACACCCTCATCCAAATTTTTTTGAACTCTACCGCTGAGCCCTTCCCCTTCGTTCCCCAAAATAAGTGCCCGTTTGGGTGCAAAACCGGCTTTTCGTATATCCGTACCGTTCATCACCGCACCGTAGAGTTTAAAACCCGATTGTTTGAGCTCATGCATCACATCGTGAATATTGTGGACGATCACGAGCGGCATATCGAGTGCCGCCCCGCTACTGGTACGAATCACCGCTTCAAGATTGGGTTCCTTGATCCCGCAAATCACCAAAGCATCCACCCCTAAAGCATAAGCGCTTCGGATCAGCGAACCCATATTTCCCATGTCGGTAATCGAACTAAGCACCACGACAAAATCGCACTTTTTCAAAAACGAGGACGCATAAGGAACCACTTGGGAAATCTCGGCGATAAACCCTTGATGATTACCCCCTTTGACCATTGACTGCGCCGCTTTTTCGGGGATTCGTTTAATCTCCAACCCCATTTTCATAAGGTGCGAGTACTCCTTTTTATCCAACTCTTTGGCCAAATAGAGTGTTTTGATACGATCACGATGATGCTCAATCGCGTAATAAACCGGTTGTTTTCCATAAATAAGCATACGTTATTTTACCTTTATGTGTTTAAGAGCCGCTGATAACACTCTTTTGGATTTTCACCTGTAATTTTAGCGATCAATTTCGATGACGCTTTTTTAGGGATATCAAGTGCCAAAATATCCTGCTCACTCAAAGAGACCCCTTTGCCTTCCGAGGCTTCGATGACCACGACCCATTCGCCCCGAATCTCTTTCTCCATTTGCAATATCAATTCAGATCCCTTCCCCCGATAAAAGCGTTGAAATTTTTTGGTCAGCTCTTTGGCCAAAAAAACATTCCGCTCGGGTGCCGCAACCGCAATTTCGGCCAAAAGTTTCCCTAACCGTGTCGGTGCTTCATACAGTACTGTCGTGTATCCGTTGAACAACGCCTCTTGCAATGCTGCTGCTCTATCGTTCCCTTTATGGGGGAGAAATCCGAAAAAGAGCATTTTAGTCTGGACAAATCCGCTTGCCACAAACGCGGTCAATACCGCATTCGCCCCCGGCAAAACATCGTACATGATCCCCTGATCGATACAATAACGGACCAACGTCTGCCCCGGATCGCTAATCCCCGGCATCCCCGCATCACTCACATAAACAACGTTTTGATCAAAAAAATCGGGAGTCAAAGATGCAACAAATTCGGATTCATTGTGCGAATGGAGAGAGATAAATTTAGCCTCTTTGAGTTCGAGAGAATAGCGCTCTTTTAGAAAATGAAATAACCGTTTCGTAACACGGGTATCTTCGCAGAGAAAAACATCGGCTTGAGAAAAGATTTCGAGGCTTCGGAGTGAGATATCGGCAATATTGCCGATAGGGGTAGGAACGAGAGACAGCATAAACTTCTCCCTCTCTTTTGGTTATTTGACTTAATTAAGTGAATAACGTTTTTTGAATTTATCGATACGACCCGCAGTGTCAACTTGACGCTCTGAACCGGTATAGAATGGGTGACATGCACTGCAAATATCAACACGGATTGATTCTTTTGTGCTGGTGGTTGTAAAAGTGTTACCGCATGCGCAGGTTACTACACACTCAACAACGTTTGGGTGGAGATCTTTTTTCATAGGTTTGCCTTGTTTCGGGCGTCTTGTGTACGCCAGATGGTTTTGATTTTACATCCGTACCTGGGGACGGATAGTTGAGGGCGAATTATACCCAATTTTTTTCGATTTTACAATAACCGCGATGCGATCGCCACCGCCGCCGTTTCGGAACGCAATATCATAGGAGAGGAAAACACTCGGACACGGTAATTTCCGAACAATTTACGCTCGCCCTCATCAAACCCCCCCTCACATCCGATCACGACCGTCTCCAACACCTCATCGCCTTGAAGCACCTCGCCCCCAAAATCGAAAATAGCCGCATCGGGATGAGATTTTAGAAACGTGCTGAGATTGGGAGATTCACACAGTTCAATGAGCGAGGTTCGACCACACTGCATGATGGAGCTCTCCATAATACGATTAAACCGATCAAAATCGAGACGAAAGTTCTGCTGAGAACGGCGGCAATGGATAAAAGTGATTTTGCTCACCCCCAGCTCGGTCAACATCGGCAATGTTTTTTCGATGGTTTTAGGATCAACCAAACACCATCCAATATGGAGATTCCGAGGACTCTGCACGATAGAGCGATGGTGACTTTGGAGAGAAAAATAGGCTTCCCGTCCATCTGTCCGCTCCAAACGGTAGCGATACTCTTCGCCCAAATTATTTGGGGTTCTCATCGGGATCAAATCACCGGCTTTGTGGCGACGCACTTTGATTAGGTATTTGTAATCGTCTCCCGAAACGCTCAGTTCCGATAAACCGGCATCTTTGTGAAGCAAAAATTTCATACAACCATCATCCATAGAGTCATTGAGAGTAAAAGGGTGATTTCAATCCCCAAAAAACGGAACGCTTTGCGTTTATACTCACTAAAAGCACCCTCTTGAGTGATATCGGTACGCCGTTTGAGGGTTTTGTACCGTTTGGCTTCGAGGACAATCATCACGATCACAATCACAATCATCGCACTATTAGAAAACGTAAATGCCAGATGTTTTGCCGCTATCATCACCGATCCCGTAAAAAGGATCAATGCGATCAGCGAGCCCGAAATCGGCATAACGATCCTCATCCGCTTGGCATAACGGACTATATCGTGCGATAACGCCAACATCATGATGTTAAACACCACGACCCCCATCAAAACAATAACCCCGAAATAGTGGATATTCAATCCCATCGTATACATAGCATCCATAAAGGGGATTTTACCTTATTTTGCCTATAATAATTACCCAAATCATCAACACGTGATGAATCCAATATGCATTGACAAAGCATCACAATCAAAGGAGAAGAGGATGGCACTATCTGTCGAAGAGGCTTTGGAGCTAATTTATAAACTGTCTCAACCGACGCAAACAGAGATCATCCCCATAGAGAACGCCGTCCATCGTGTTATTGCCCAGAAGATCACCGCCCGTTACTCCCTCCCCTCTTTCGACAACTCCGCCATGGACGGATACGCAGTACGGGTCGAAGATGCAGGAAAAACCCTCAAACAATCCTGCACCGTTTTTGCGGGAGACGGTCACGATATTCGTCTCATCGAGGATCAGTGTATCCGGATTATGACGGGAGCGAAAATCCCCCAAGGGTGCGAAGCGATCGTCCCGATCGAAGAGGTGCAATTCGATGGAGAGAATGTCGTACTCCCTCACGCCATCAAACCCTCTCAACACATCCGCCTCAAAGGGGAAGACATACAAGCAGGGATGGAGTTGATTGAAGCAGGAGCGCTCATTTGCGCCCACCATATCTCCCTTCTCGCTTCCCAAGGGGTGACCCATATCAGCGTCTATCGACGCCCTCGCGTTGCTCTCTTCTCTTCGGGCAACGAGCTTAAAATGCATTACGAAACGCTAGGGGTCAATCAGCTTTACAATACCAATACCCCCACTTTTGCAGCACGCGCCAAAGAGCTAGGATGCGATGTCGTTTTCACGGGGACGGCCGAAGATACGCTAGAGTCGATCCAAGAACATATCCGCCGATCTTTGAACGCCGATCTCATCATCACCTCCGGCGGGGTGAGTGTCGGAGATGCCGATTTCACCAAAGAGGCGTTCGCGTCACTGGGGTTTGAGAGCGCTTTTCAATCGGTTGACATCAAACCGGGAAAACCGACCACGTTTGGACGTATCAAAGAGACACTGATCCTCAACCTCCCCGGAAATCCCCTGGCGGCGGCGCTCTGTTTTGAGCTCTTCGGTCAAAGTATCCTTTTGGCCCTAAGCGGACGGAGCGATAAATACCTCTCTACCCTAACGACACAGATGAAAGAGCGGTTCACAATGAAAAAAGGGAGACGCTCGTTGATACCGGGATGGTTTGACGGTTTATCTTTCATGCCGTGCAAACGATTCGGTCCTGGGATGGTGTTGCCCCTCTCGATAGCCAACGCTTACATGATGGTGGATGCGTCGGTGGAGGGGTTTGAAAAAGGGTCGCGCGTGAAGATCATCCCGACACGCTGGTGCATGAGTTCTGCGGAGCAAACCTCTCTCATTACGTACTAACTGATATTATGCACTTTACGAGCAAAGCCCGCAAAGTGGCAGGGACAAATGTCCCTACAACCCCCAAAACAAGCAAAGCGCTCCCGTAGGGATGTTTCCTGAAACGCTACCCGTATCTTCCGGATACGGGAGAAAACTGCTATTTAAACGGTAGTAGGGTTGATAAATTTCTCTCCCCGCTTAATCCTCTCCCAAAACTCAGGATCACTCCACCCTTGGCGTATCTCATCGCTGAAAACGATCTTTTCGAGATCAATCAACCCCATCTTTTCGGAATAGGCATCGGGTCGAAAGCACTGGGCATACCCTGTTTCGGTCTCATGGACAATGATACTAAAGAGGCGCACCATCTTCTCTCCATTCACCATCTCGGTAAACCAGTGGAGCTT
>JACXUE010000094.1 GCA_014764075.1 Sulfuricurvum sp. | reverse complement strand
TCCCACCATTTTTTTGGCGCTGCAGCGGTAGTTCAGCTGGTTAGAATACCTGCCTGTCACGCAGGGGGTCGCGGGTTCGAGTCCCGTCCGCTGCGCCATACTTCATAGCAAATCCTCTCAACTTTTTTATCAATGTGTTGCAATCGTACCTTTTGGATATTGTTGATTTTTCATTCTCTCTTCACGCTCTTTGAGAACTTTTTCTTTAAGAACTTGACGCTCATTTTTTAATGCTTCAAGCTGAGGATGCAATTTCTCTTTTAATTGTTGACGCGATTGCTGTTCTTTTTGCTCACACGCCTTGTACTCTTGAGGTGTTTTTGCACTTTTTATGCAACTATTTGCCTCTTGTAAAATCCGAATACGCTCATTATGACTCTGTTCTTCTATTTTTTTTCGTTTTTCAAACAACTGTTCACGCTCAGCTTTAAGAGGATGGACACACTCTTGTGCCATCAACAACGTTGCACTCAATAAACTTATTGAAAACAATGACTTCATATATCCCTCCTATTTAATAGGCTGTACGTTGTAAACAACCCCATCCCGTTTAACAATTTTTACACGTTGTCCAACTGCAAAATCAGTCCCTTTGGAAACAACTACTATCTCCTGTTTACTGTCTAAACGTACGGTTAGTTCCTGAGCATTCGATTTTCCGATTTCACTACCGGCATAAAGCCCTACCAAACCTCCCGCCAACATAGTCAACACAGAGCCCTTCCCCCCTCCCATCGTCGAACCAAGTACCGCACCGGTGATACCGCCCAGCGCACTGCCTCCGCCTGAATCTTTGACAACCACCGCTCTAGCGTCACTGACTACCCCTGATTCTGCAGTTAAAACATATTTCGTAGCATCCGCTTCCAATACCGGAACACCACTTTGCGCACAACCGCCAAACATCACTATACTTGTAAAGGCTATTGCCACCAATAATTTCATGAAATCCCTTTTTTTTGACTATTTTATCACTCTTTTATAAATCTTTGGATTTGAATTACAACCTTTAGTTATGCTATCATCTTATCTAAACACAATAAAAAGGGAAAAAATAATGCAAATATTCCTCATTGTTTTGGGAGCGCTCGCCCTAATCGCCATCTTGATGTACAACTCTCTGATCGGCAAAAAAAATCAGGTTGAGAACATCTTTGCAGGGGTCGATACCGTCCTCAAAAAACGCTACGACCTCATCCCCAATCTTGTCGCTTCGGTTGAACGGTATATGGAGCACGAAAAAGATACCCTTGAAAAAGTAACCCAATATCGTGCTCAAGCGATGAAACCGGGGATCAGCGATGATCAAAAAATCGCTCTCGATGCCAAACTCACCGCCGCATTAGGTTCAATTACCGTCGCGATGGAAGGCTACCCCGACCTCAAAGCCAACGAAAACGTCATGCACCTCCAGCGTTCTCTCAGTGAGATCGAAGAGCAGATTTCCGCTGCACGTCGTGCCTATAACCAAGCGGTCACCGACCTCAACAACGCCATCGAAATGTTCCCGACCAATTTGATGGCAGGGTGGATGAATCTTCAACGCCGCGCCGTCTTTGAAATCACCGTTACCGAGCGCCAAAACGTTGATGTCAATGCCCTTTTTAATCGATGAAATCGGTCTCCGAACTCACCGATTTTTACTATAAAGAGTTATACCCATCGATCAATAAGCTCGAAGAGACCCGAAAGCGGATCGTTTCTCAGCTCAAATTTTACGGGGGAATGGGGATAGTCGCTTTTGCCATCGTCGCTCTATGGATGGGAAAAAACTTCGGGCTGCTTCATCCTCTTTCTATAGCACTCGTGATCGGGTTTATTATCCTCGCATCGATCACATACCGTTTTATGACCAATGGGTACGCCAAAGACTTTAAAGCCAAAATTATTACGCCGATGATCGGAGCCATCGATCCCCATCTCCTTTATAACCCCGATTTCATGGTCTCTCAACACCTTTTTGAGCGGAGTGAACTCTTTAAACACTCTATCGATCGGTACAGTGGAAATGATTACGTCAAAGGCTCCATCGGCGGGGTAAGTCTGGAGTTTTCAGACATCCATGCCGAATATCAAACCCGCGATTCAAAAGGGCGTACTCAGTGGCATACCCTTTTTCGAGGACTCTTTCTCGTCGCCGAATTTAACAAACACTTCAAAGCCAAAACGGTGATTCTTCCCGACTATGCCGAAAAGAGTTTCGGCTCTCTCATCGGCGGATGGCTCCAATCGATCAACTTCACCCGTGAAGGTCTTATCCGCATGGACGATCCTGAGTTTGAGAAACATTTTGTCGTCTATGGATCTGATCAAATCGAAGCACGCTATATCCTCACCCACTCCATGATGAAACGGATTTTGGATTTTCAACGACGCGTTTCTCATCCCCTGTTTATCTCGTTCGTCCACAATCATATCCATGTTGGTATCGCTACAGGAAAAGATTTGTTTGAACCGGCCGTCTTTACCTCGTTACTCGATTATAAACAGACCATGGAGTATGTGAATACCCTCCAAAACACGATCGGTTTGGTGGAAGAATTGAAACTCAATGAGAAGTTGTGGAGTAAAGAGTAATTAAAGTTTTGAATAGAACGTCCCAAAACAGTAAAATATAATCGCCCATTTGCTTCGGAGGATCACTATGATCGATTTTTTGATGAGCGGGTACGGCTTGAGTTCACTCGGATTCATAGGTATCATCCTCTTTCTTCTCTATCTCAAACTCATGAAATGGGTTTTCAAAATTGCCATCTTTGGCATCATCGTTCTCGGAGTGTTTTGGTATTTTAATCCGCCGACCATCGGACAATGACACCCCAAGCCTCTCTCCTACACCGGTACAAAAAAACGGTCGCCACACTCTACCGTGGCGCACTACGAGTGATCCCTACCCTATTTATCTTAGTGACTGATGTTACGCACTTTACGAGCAAAGCCCGTAAAGTGCGTAACATCAGTTATAAAAATAGTGATTTAGATACAATATCATATGTACAAAGAAGTTCATAAATCACTTTTAGATTGGTATGACAAAAACGGTCGTCACGAGCTACCTTGGAGACTGACAAACGACCCATACAAGGTGTATGTGAGCGAAATAATGCTCCAACAGACTCAGGTCAAAACCGTCCTTGAACGGTTCTATTTCCCCTTTTTAGAGCGTTTCCCGACACTCATGGATGTTGCGACCTCCGAGCTGGATGACGTTCTCAAAAAATGGGAAGGATTAGGCTATTATACGAGAGCCAAAAATCTTCATAATGCCGCCCGCCAATGCGGCGGTATCCTCCCAAACAATGTTCATGATCTTATGCAGCTTAGCGGTATCGGACGCTCTAGTGCTCATGCGATTGCCGCCTTTGCCTACCGCGAGCCACTCCCCATCCTCGATGCCAACGTCAAACGGATTTTACACCGCTACTACGCCCTCATAAAACGGGATGAAAAAAAGTTATGGGAGTATGCTTATGCGCTATTTGATACCAATCATCCGTTTGAATACAATCAAGCGATGATGGATGTGGGTGCGACCGTTTGTTTAGCGAAAAATCCTCTCTGTACCGTCTGTCCGTTTGAATCATGGTGCGCAGGAAAACCCTCCCCCCTCTCCTATCCCGAGTCCAAACCAAAAACCCAAAAACCGGTTCGGCACCATGCCATCATCATCCATCAGCGCGAGAATCGGTTTGCACTGCGTCAACGACGCAAGCGGTTTTTACACGCCCTTTGGGGATTCGATCAACAAGAACCAAAGCCCTACGGAGAATTTTTAGGTCATATTACCCAGCACTACTCCCATTTTACTTTGGAAGCGGATCTCTATCTAAGCCATGAAAGGTTTGAAGATGAAGAGTTTGAATGGTTTGAAATTGATGAAATAGAGAAACTTTCCCTCAGCCGTGCCGATCATAAAGCCGTTGCTTTGTTACGCTATAATCACAAAAAAAGAGAGGAGCACACAGGTGATTCAAAGAGTTAGAAGCTACTTCCTTAACGCATTTCGAGAGATATTCGTGTATCACCACTCATCATTAGAATTTCGTGCCAAAATTTACGCTCTTTTTATCGCCAGCTCCAATGAACCGATAAATCAATATGAGGATACTCTAGAGAAGATCGCGTTCAATATCTATAAAGAAAGGGATAGAGCCGATACGCTGTTAACAACCATAAAAGAGTATCTCAAATCAGTTTATACCAAAAAACATTTGGGAGAAGAGCCGTTACTGATTGAAGTAATCCAAGAACTACGGATGGTTCCGAGGTACGCTCTCAAAATCGAACCCGATCACCTAGAACAACTTCGCGAATGCACTCACAATCAAGACTCCAAAATTTATCAAGATCGTTTGATCGACTTTTTACGTCAAAAACGGAGTGATTACGAAGCGCTCAGACGCTAAAGCGCTCTTTATCAAAAAAAGCGTCATCGCTGATATGACCGAAAGCTGAGTTGATAGAGACGAACAAGTCGGGATATTTTTGCTCCATCTCAAAAAGCATCGCTTTCATACTCGCCCTCGCATGGGGCATTTTGACATCGAAACGCATCGACGGACACGCTTCATCGCCGATGGTCGGCATCTCGTTTTCCAAAGCACACGCGGCAAGCTGACGCTCACGCAACTGTATTAACGGGCGAATCACAATCAAACCGTTTCCGGCTTTGTATTTAGGCGCTAAAGCTCTCATGTGCCCATTGTAGATCAAATTCATAAAAAAACTCTCTGCTGCATCATCCAAATGGTGCCCCAAGGCTACTTTATTACACCCGAACTCTTTGGCGGCACTGTACAATGCTCCACGACGCATACGGGAAAAAAAGCTACAAAACGAGGAGTTTTGCCGTATCTTATCGGCGGCAATTTCATACGTATTGGTCTCATAGACACGATGAGGGATCCCATGTTCCGCACAATGCTCAATCAATCCCGATAAATCTTCCCCCATCCCATAGGTCACCGTAACGGCAATAAGCTCAAATGTAAACGGGGCGCGACGCTGTTGTTCCATCAACGCATGAATCATAGTGAGAGAATCTTTCCCGCCACTCAAACCCACGAGGATTTTATCCCCCTCTTCGATCAGACCAAACTCGGCATTGGTGCGACCGATTTTGCTCATAATTTTTTTACTGAGTTTAATCGCCAAGCCGTTTTACCATCTCTAAAATAAATTTTGCACTCACTTGCGCAGAGCTTTGCAAGAATACATCAAAATCAATATCCGCCGATCCATCAGCAGTGTCACTAATGGCTCGAAGAACAAAAAACGGAACGCCAAAGCTATGACATGCACACGCCACACTTGCCCCCTCCATCTCCAGCGCATCCGCATGAAACGTTTTTTCGATCCAGGATTTACGTTCAGAGGATGCAACAAATTGATCGCCCGTAGCGATTATCCCCTCATACAGATCAATCCCCATATCCACCGCTATTTCAGATGCGAGTGAGCGAAGATCATCATCTGATTGAATCATAACGGAACTCTCAGGGATAAATCCGTCCGGATGACCGAAAGCGGTGATGTCAACATCGTGCTGACAGAGCGCGCTTGCCATAATCAAATCACCGATTTTCAAATCTTTACTGATACCTCCAGCAACACCGCTAAATAAAAGCGCTTTTGCCCCATATCGTTCCAACATTATCGATGCGGTAATCGCTGAAAACACTTTTCCAATTTTGGAATAGGCGATAACCAGTTCATGCCCCGCATATTCGGCTCGGTAAAAAACATTACCGGCATACTCTTCACTCGTATACTCTCCGAGAGTATTCAAAATCGGTTCAATCTCTTCACGCATTGCGCCCATAATCGCTATTTTCACGGTTTACCTACTTTTTATGAATTACGAGACAAATAACGTCCCAATTTTTGGAGAGTATGGCTCAGCTCGACGACACTGTTTTGTCTCTCAAATTTATCCGAAACATACTCACACTCCCCCATAGGAGTAATGATACGGCTCCCGCCCCAAAATCCCAAACCGTCTTCAAAGCCGACACGATTTACAAAAACCACATAGTTATGACTCAATAATGCGGTTGATTTGAGAAGAGTGTCCCATTGAGATTCGATCTCCAACGTCCCCTCCTCATTAAATCCGCGTGCCGGAGAAGCGGATAAGACGTAAACAATTTCGGCACCACCAGCACAAATTGCGGCAATCGTCTCAGCATGCCATAAATCCTCACATACAACCATGATCGCTTTTCCATAAGCCGTTTCGAACGATTTTATCGATTGACCGGAGATAAAATAGCGCCCCTCTTCGAACATTCCGTAGGTGGGAAGATGATTTTTATGATGGATATGAACCAATTTCCCGCGAGAAAAATAGAGCGCACTGTTATGGACTTTCCCCTCATCCCACAAAGCCGCACCGATAGCGATATCACATTGTTCGCTTTTGGAAGCCAAAATGCTCAGCTCTTCAACATTCCACGCATCTTCAAATAGCTTATCTTGCAGCAAATAGCCGCTGAGAGCGAGTTCAGGGAATACTACCACATCCGCATCGCAATGTGTTTCAACCAATGCAACAGCATCTTCCAAATTGGAACGGTTGAGTTTCGGTGCAGATTGTATGAGGGCTATTTTCATGCGAGTGTTTCACATACCTTGGACAAAGAGTCCATATCGGAGATTCCCAATGTATCGACATTAGGGGCATTGCGCTTGTTCAAACCCTTGAGAACCGCTCCGTTGCCGAATTCAATCATCAACTCGATATCACCCGCAATCGCTTCAATCGATTGTTTGTATTTTACCGGTTGGACAAGCTGAATTTTGAGGTACTCAATCGCCTCTTCTTTCGTCGAGTATGGTGTCGTCGAAGCATTGGAGATGATTGGAGCACTGAATGTATCTTTTACCGTCGCTTCCATCGCTTCACCTAACGGTGCCATCGCGCTCTCCAACAACGGACAGTGGCTGGCAATCGACATATTCAAAAGCAAGGCTCTCTTCGCTCCCGCTGCTTTAAATAAACTCTCCATACTTTGTAAATCTTCTTTAATTCCCGCAACGACCAGTTGCCCCGCTTGATTGTAGTTGGCAGGCCACACTTTTTTCCCTTCGTTGTTTGCCTTTACGCAAAGTTCTTCAACAACGGCATCGTCCAAACCTAGAATCGCCATCATCCCCGCATTGATGCTTTCGCACGCCTGCGCCATCAATTTTCCACGTTTATGGACGAGTTCAACCGCATCAACATAATCGATTGCACCGCTAGCACACAAAGCACTAAATTCACCCAAAGAGTGCCCCAAAAACATTGCCGCATCCGTAGGACGTGCTTCTTGAAACAATTTATAGGCAATCATAGAGATGAGCAAAATGGCAGGCTGAGTATATTCGGTTTGATCGAGTTGGGTATTCTCCTCAAATAAGAGTTTGGTAAAATCAACACCGATCCGTTCTCCCGCTTTCTCAAACATCTCTCGTGCCAATGGGCTGTTTTCATAGAATGATTTCCCCATTCCGATGGTTTGTGATCCCTGACCGGGAAAAATCATTGCAATTTTTTGTGACATTACGTCTCCTTCGTTTCTAGTTGATATTCTGCATGATCAGCAATTTTTTTGCGCAACGTGTTACGATTTAATCCCAATCGTTCGGAAAGTTGCAACTGCGATTTGAACCGTTTGATACCTGCTCGGATCAATGGGACTTCATACAGATGAAGATAGGCTCGGTAATCGTTATTGC
>JACXUE010000093.1 GCA_014764075.1 Sulfuricurvum sp. | reverse complement strand
TCGATATTGCGACGTAATAATTTGGTCTCAAGTATTCGGGGATCTAGCGGCGGATACAAGCTCTCGCGCCCCAGTCACGAAATAGAGGTTGTCGAGATTATCGAAGCGTTAGAAGGACCGTTTTACAAGATCGACGGGAATACCGGATCGAGTTTAATACTTGAGTATTTTTGGGGGGATATCGAAGAGAAGATGCGGGGGTTGTTCGCTCTGAAACTCTCAGAACTCGATCAAGCGTATCAACCCCATTATTATGAGATATAAATTTATTCCCTAAATGATTGATCACATCTTAAGCCACGGCTCATCAATAAGCGATAGAGGGAGTGCTGTGGTTTTTCCGGTACCCAGAGGGTTTGGAGGATGAGACGGTTATGGTTTGAGAGGCTTTTTTTGAATCGAGGAGATCTGCTCCCAGTTGGGGAGCGTATGGAGTGTTTGAAGCATCAATCACGAAGCGGGTTTGAGAGGCTTTTGCGGATCGTGTGTATCATTTTCGGTGACGTTTTGGTTAGGGCGAATCAACCCTGCAGCGGTGTACACGTTGCGCGGATTCCACAAAATCCATCCGCAGCTACCGAAATCTTCACTGGCTCGGATCTGATCTCGAATCTCTTTTTCTCCATAGATGCGGTGATCAAACGCATAGTCGCGAAACGCTTGAAGCCATGGGCGATAGGATAGAGGTGAACCTCCCGATTTTTCAAGCGCTTTATCGAGAGAGTGTTTGACGATTTCATAGTTTGCCACTACCGGATTGGAGTATCCTGGGATTCCAGCATTGAATCCGCTTGGATAGAGCATCGGAGAGAGATAATCGACATACGGAGCAATAGCGTCTACCCGTTGACCGATTTCAATATCGGCATCATGCCAGCTCACATAGCCGAAAATATCGGCAGAAACGAAAACATTGTAGGGGATAAGACGCTTGCGAGCGGTTTCCAAAAATCCGCTGATTGCTTGGACACGGTTGGCTTGATTGTTTTCGACGGCAAATTTGATCTCTTTACGGTCGGGGAAACGGACATAATCAAATTGGATCTCATCAAACCCCGCTTTGGCAGACTCTTCGGCGATGTCTATGATGTAATTCCACGGCTCTTTGTGCGATGCATCGATCCAGTAAAGCCCCTCTTTGTCTTTAAACAGTGTTCCATCCGTCTTTTTCACGCCATATTGAGGATAGGCGGTGATGTAAGGGGTATCTTTAAACGATACGATACGGGCGATGGTATAGATCCCCTCTTTTTTCAAATCGGCGACGAATTTCGGGAGGTCTTTGAATAAAATTACCTCTTGCGCTCCGATTTTATTGGCGATCGGATGGGCTGTTTTAAACGCGATTTGTCCTCGATCCATTTTGATATCGATAACGAGTGCATTGATTTCGGTCGTTTTGATGAGGTGTTTGGCGTTTCCCATCAGTTTGGAGCTGGTGGCTCCGAAGCTCGAGAGGTAAAGAGCTTTGGGGATAATCCGATCGAGGTACATCTTTCCGTTGCTTTTGTAAAATTTACGTTCATATCCGACGGCTCGAACGCCCACCATAGAGGTTTGGGGGATATGAAACGTTCCGTTTTCGTCGGTTCGGTACTCTTTGGCTCCCGCAACGACGATAGCTGAAACGATCGGTTTGGATGTTTGTTTGTCGAGCACAGTACCGGCTGTAACGGCGCTCCATCCAAATGTGACACAAGTGATTAAAAGGGCGATAGCCTTCACTCACGACTCCAAAGTTTTAGTTGTGCAATCGTAGCAAAAAAAATGCCAAAGCGATGTGGTTTGAAGCGTTAAAATGGTAACATTCAACAACAAAATACCAAAAAAGGTAGATATTTTATGTCATTTACGACTTTAGGGCTCAATTTGAGCCTCCTTGATACCCTCAGTGAAATCGGTTACACTGAACCGACACCGATCCAAAAAGAGGCGATTCCTCCCGTTTTACGAGGGCGCGATATTCTCTGTGCGGCTCAAACGGGTACCGGAAAAACCGCCGCGTTTGCGTTGCCGATCCTTCATAAACTTATGAGCGGAGGGAGACAACCGAGTGCTAGAGCGTTGGTGATCGTTCCGACCCGCGAATTGGCGGCACAGGTGGCTGGAGCGATCAAAACCTATGCGCAGGATTTGGGTCTCAATATCATCGCTTTGTTTGGCGGAGTCAGTATGGCGCGTCAAGCCAAAGAGTTGGGTGAGGGGGTTGATATCATCGTCGCAACTCCAGGCCGATTGATCGAACTAAACAAACAGGGGCATATTCCCCTCTCTCGTATCGAATTTTTGGTGTTTGACGAAGCCGATACGATTTTTGACATGGGATTCATCCGTGAGGTGGAACAGATCATCAGTCTGTTGCCGATCAAACGGCAAAACATGCTCTTTTCGGCAACGATGACGGGCGCAGTTAAGCAGCTCAGCAAAAAGATTCTCAAAAAACCGCTTTTGGTGGAGATTGACAACCTAAAAGCCGCCGATATGACGTTACGCCAAGTCGTCCATCCGGTCGAAAAAGAGCGCAAAAAAGAGTTACTGTCGTACCTGATCGGCTTCAACAATTACCCACAAGTTCTTGTTTTCACCCGCACCAAAGCCGAAGCTGATGACGTGAGTGCTGATTTGAGCGAGAGCGGACTCAAAAACGTCGTCATCCACGGCGACAAAAAACACGGCGCACGTGATCGAGCCTTGAGTGATTTTCGTAAGGGAAAAGTAAAAATTTTGGTGGCAACCGATATTGCTGCTCGTGGTCTTGATATTGAGGATTTGGGAGTAGTCATCAACTACGATATTCCACACGTGAGCACCGACTATCTTCATCGTATTGGTCGAACGGGACGTGCGGGTAAGAATGGTGTTGCCATTACGCTTCTATCAACGCAAGAGCAGATCTCATGGAAAAAAATCGAAGTTATGTTAGGTAAACAACCGGAGTGTATTGTAGTAGAAGGGTTTGAACCCCCAGAAGTGCTCAATCCCAAAAAACTCTACGGAAAGAGTCTCTCCAAAGAGGGTGAGAAAAAAAGCAAAACGACGGGGGCATTTGGGAATAAACGTAAAAAGGAGCCTGTACAGCCAAAATTTGTGGGTAAACGAGGATCCCGTGTGATGCGAGAAGAGACAGAACCTAAAGGGACGAGTTTGGGCAAAGGGTCTGCCTTTGGAAATAAAAAGCCAGCCCCGAAAAAATCGGGTGGACGGGGGAGATAATTTCTTTATCCAAATAAATCAGGGTGGCTTTTCAATTTCAACGAGTGTGAGTTTGAGTGCGCCATTGTGAATTCTGTACTGCGGTGATGGTGGCGCTTAGGGTGTTCAGAACGGTTCTATTCTCACTTTGATATCGGCTGGTTGTGCACTGTAGGGTGAGGATGTGACGATCATATCGACACCTGTACTCGCGTATTCAGCGATGTTTTTGGTACTGATTCCCCCTGTGGCAATCAACGTGATATGGGGATAATCGGCACGGAGTATCAAAACGGCATCGGAGAGTTTGGTGAGTGGAAATTTCTCCAGCTGGAGGATGTCGGCTCCCATAGAGGCAAATTTCAGTGCTTCAGCTATGTCGTCCGCTTCAATGACGATCTTTTTCTCAGGGTTCGCTTTTTTGGTACGATTGAGTGCTTCCGCAAATGCCTCGTCGGTAGGAAAGAAAACACGGTGATAATCGAAGATAAGGATGCTTTCGGAGAGTCCCAAGCGGTGCGCTACACCGCCGCCTGATTCGACCGCTTTGATAGAAATTTTTTTCGTAAAAGGGGTGGTTTTGCGGGTGGTAGCGACGACGATATCGGGATTAATACTACAAGCTAAGAGTACCGCTTCACGGGTGTAGGTAGAGATACCGCTCGCGTAGTCGAGGAGGTTTTGGACGCTTTTCCAGATGCGGTGAATATTGCCTGCTTCACCGTGGGCTTCGAGAAAAACACTTTTCGGCGGAACCAAAGTTCCCGATTTTACAAAACTGTCGATCTCCAAACCATAGAGTCCGCACAAACGCACCGCTTCTTCAGTGCACGAGATGACGAGGGGGCGTTCGCGGGTAGAAAAAGTGATACGTGCGCGTTGCTCACTGATCCCTAGCGATTCGCTGGTGAGATCGCCGTAGGGGACATCTTCGGCAAGTAAATTTTCGAGTTCAAAGTCGTTTAATATGATCATAGTGATGTTTCCCATCCGATAAATGCCCAGTTGACGGCGCGGGGAGGGCGGTTTTGCCCTACGATCACCTCACGGTAGTATTGGCAGGCTTTGTTTTTTTGCTCTTCGTCTAACTCATGGAGACTCCAAAGGAGTGATTCGACAAACTCCTCTTCACTCCCGCTGCGGACACTTCCACGTCCCGTCTCGATGTAGTCGATTCGAGGGAGAAATCCTTGCGAGTACAGGATGATCGGGATGTACCAGTAATCGGGTTTGGTTTTGACCTTTTTACCGATGTAATCGAGGATATTCATATCGACGAAACTTCCTCCCACTTTGTAGGTGAGGTAGCATGCCCTTGACGCATGAGCCGACATTTTAGCCAAAGCTGCTTCAACATCGGGAACTTCCATCGAGCGGGAGGCTACGACGATGTCGGCTTGCGGAAGAATGCTCCAATCATCCTCCCACCCAGTATGATATGTTTTAATATTAGTAACCCCTTCGCGCGCGGCGTAGGCTTTCAGCTCTTTAAGCATTTGCTCAGAGAAGTCGATGGCAATCACCTCTTTGACCCGTTTTGCCAAAGGGATCGCGAGGGTTCCTGGTCCGCATCCGATGTCGAGAACAACCTCATCCCCCGTGATATTCATACGGGAGATAAAGTCGTCCACATAGGGGCTGTTGATGACGGATGCCGCCATATCGGCGGACTTTTCATCCCAATCGGCACTGGTTTTTCCTTTGAAATCGGTGGTGGCTTTGTGCTCACGGTACATGGCGGGAAAGTTGATGGGCTCTAAAAACATGGTTTCTCCTGAATAGTCATTATTATACTGAAATATCGGGGAGAGAAACTCCCCATGGTTGATTAAAATTTGTAACGAATATTACCAAATACACTGCGTCCTGCTTTAGGAAAGTTATAACTGTAATAATAATTGAGCACTCGTATTTAAGGACATTTTGAATAACAAGATTGTGGCATGTAAGCATATTGAGACCGAAACTGCCAACGATTACAA
>JACXUE010000092.1 GCA_014764075.1 Sulfuricurvum sp. | reverse complement strand
TAAGATTGGAGTACACTGGTATAAAGATCGGCAAATGTGTCATCATCAAACATCGATTTGACTTTATCGATTTGATCGAGAGTATGGTACATTGCTTCCATATTTAATTCATCCAAACGGTTCTCTTCGGAAAGTTTGATGTAGTTTTCACACTCTTCTTGGACTTCCATGAAAATTTCTTCTACGATTTCTTGGTGTTTAATTGAATGTTCAATCCAAAAATTGATTTTATCGATGTATTTATCTGTATACTCTTTTTGTTTTTCGGGGGTTGCATACTTGAGTTCAACTTTTTCTTTAACAAAAGAATAATCAACGTATTGTTCAATAGCTTTTTCGAAGGGGAGCTCGATAGCCCCTTCGATACGAGCCCCACCTTCAGTGCAGTTGATGGTTGTTGTCATCTCTTTGTATTTGGAAATGGTTTTTTCAAACCCGTTTTTGAAAAGTACCCAGTATTTTGTTGTACGGATTTCACCCTCACCACCATAGCGTTTAACATAGATTTCATGTCCATCCACTGACTCTTCGTTCTCACCGTAGACATGTCCCTCAGCATGGGAGGAGTTGTCATCACCAAAGGCAAGATCTTGACCGATTAAGATTATATTTTTAATCCCCATTGCAATACCAAGTTCATGAGCGAGATTTGCGGCACTCATATTGACACCAATATATCCGTATTGCTCCAAATCGAAATATTTGAGGTATTCATTGGGACGCATCACCATGATTTTGTTCCCAGTTGTGATTGCATCTTTGGTTTTCATATGGACGTAAGAGACAAAAACAAAATTGACATCTTTTTGAAATTCAGGAGAACTGCCTTCGAAAAACTTTGCGGTTTCAGGGACTCGTTCAAGCGCACAAACGAAATCTGGTTTAATCCCGTTACGTTCTAAAATCGGGTAACTTGCATCGACGCTAATAATCGTTACATAATCTTTGATTTTTTTGAGCAATGGGATTTGTTTGGATAAGCTCGGACCGGTAGAAACGACGATAGCCGTCTTCGCTGATTTGTAATCGGCCAAGCTTTTGATAGGAATGCTTTTGATCATATCTGGGAGATTAATGATGTGGTTTTCAATTCCCCAAAGCGAATCGATCATGTCATTGCCATGGGAAATGACATTGGTTTCAATCGTCTTAGTCAATAATGTACTGAGCTTGGTGAGTTCTTCTCCGAATACACGGTAGTAGTAATCGCTGAGCACTTCTATTTCAAAAAGACGGGCATAAATTTTCCCTTCCATGTGCATTAAATAGTGGTAAGCATTAGGATAATCCATATTATCGCTGAGCTCTAAAACCAGTTTTTTGGATTCGAGCTCTTCTGAGAAATCGATCAAGTTAAGGACGATGTAGAGTATTTCAGGATCCGGTTCAAATACGAGAATGCGTTGAACATGTGCCGCTTTGAGAAATGCTTTGATTGCAACACCGTTGCCGATTCCAAAAAAATAACGAAATCGCATCCGTTCTTTCGATTCATGTTCATTCATGAAGTTTTCGGTATCGGCAATCGGGGCAGCATAAAGGAATTCATTTGTTTGCATATCAAGCATGTTGATATCCAAAGGATCTTTGCCTATAAAAACTTCGTAACGTTCATTTTGAGACATTCCGAATAATTGAGCAGCCAAAGTAGGATGAACATGAAAAAGCTGTTGAATGTTCTTTTCAAAAATGTTGATTGGGGATGTGTCCATAATGGTCCTTATTGTTTAGGGGTAATTGGTTTAATATCGTCGATGTAGCCCGATTTTTTCAGAAGTTTTGAGAAATCGATCAGCAAAAGGTCTTGATATTTTTTGGCAATGGCCAAGACACCTACCGGCAAATTGTTTCCCCCTTTTAGTACCGGCATCATCAGCGTTGGAAGACCTAAAAAAGTCCAAATGAGATTGGAGTCCGGTAGCTCTTCGCAATGGAGCCCATAAGGAGCTTCTCCTGCGGTTCCCAGGGTTAAAAGAACGTCATAAGGCTCCATCCACTGGTTAAATGCACGTGTCAATAATGCTTGTTCGTTGATAGCATGAAAATAGAGAGAAGGATCAATTGTATCGCCGTGTTCGATCATTTTTCGAAATCGCTCACTCATTTGTTCTTTATACCCCATCTCATCTTTAAAGTAATAGGAGAGAGCTTTATCATAGATCGTGGTGTGCAGCTCATAAACAGAGGTTAAAAATTCAGGAAAATCGATGGCTTCAATCGTGACGTTTTCAATATTGATCGATTGGCTCCATGCGTGAAAAGCTTTTTTTTCATTTTCTCCGGCAAACTTCCATTGGGGATGGGTGATAACTCCAACTCGAATCGGTTTTTTGGGATCATGAACATATTGATCGATGTATTGATGGACAAATTCGTAGTTGGTGCCATGAACACGTGAAGCATTAAAAACCATCTCCAAATCGTCTACACTACGGGTAAAAAACCCTAAGGTGTCGAGGGTATCGGTGGTTTTTAGGACGCCGATACGAGGTAGTACGCCAAAAGAGGCTTTGTATCCGTAAACTCCGCAAAAACTTGCCGGTTTTCCGATCGAACCGGCTGTTTGTGATCCCAGAGCAATTGGAACCATTCCAGCCGCTACTGCTGCGGCAGAGCCGCTCGAAGAGGTCCCTGGAGTTCGGCTCAGATCATGCGGATTACGAGTCTGCTCTTGATGATGAACCGCAAATTCGGCGGTAACCGTTTTTCCTAACATTAAGGCCCCTGAACGTCGGAGATAGTGAACCATCCTAGCATCATTACCAGGGGTAAAATCCTTCCAAATTGCAGAACCCATCTCGGTAGGCATATCAAATGTGTTGTAGATATCTTTGACTCCGATAGGGATTCCCCATAGAGGGTTTTCGTGAGGATTTTGTAGGGCTATTTTATCAAGCTGTTTTTGGATCACATCGTCATCCATATAAGCCCATGCACCAACAATTGGATCGATAGCTCGGATCCGTTCACAGAGAGCTTCCGAGAGAGTTTTTGGGGTGATCTCTTGATTTAACAGCTTTTGTCTTAAGCTGAAGGCATTGAATTCATACAGTTCTTTCATTTGGCTTCTCGGAATTTCCCTTGGCGCATCGCTTTGAGGACATTGGTGTATTCCTCTTCGGTAATATTTGCCATATCGAGAAATTCATCGAGATA
Organism: Sulfuricurvum sp.; assembly: GCA_014764075.1. Lineage (GTDB taxonomy): Bacteria > Campylobacterota > Campylobacteria > Campylobacterales > Sulfurimonadaceae > Sulfuricurvum. Next base: position 2,146 of record JACXUE010000092.1, on the reverse strand, counting down.
GGCTGGACGTTGTTGATCGTATTTTTTCGCAATCTCAAATCCCTCTTCGCGCGTGAGTAATCCTGCGCGCACATCGGCACTCGCCTGATCGGTTCCGCGTCCAAATCCCCGTTTAACGAATTTCATATGGTCATGAAGCGTTTCAAATTTGCATTCGTTTCCTTTGAACCCTTTGTAGTGACCGGGGCGATGCTCTTCGCGCCAGCCGTACTCTTTTTTGATGAATTCCATTTGCCGTTCATCATCCCAAAAGAGATAATCTCCTAAATGTAACCCCACCACGCCGACACGCTCAATATCTTCAAAACTCGGAAGCTCGAACGGTTTGAGATCTTTGCGGGTGATCTCCTCATCGATCATCTGCTCAGGGTAGAGTTTGGCGGAAACTTTGGTGAAATAGTCTCGATCGAATTTTTGGACATTGTCTCGGAAATCGGCACGACCGCTGCTCTCGCACACTGATTCCCCCCAAATAAGGAGAGGAATGTTGAATTTGACCGCAATCTGAAGCGGAAATGCACCAACACCCGCGTGACAATGCCAGCAGGAATCTCCGATTTTATAAAATGATTTGACAAAGAGTTTTTTCACCAATGCTTTATTCGGGGTAAACATAATGTGATCGATCTCAAGTTTTTCGAGGGCATTTTCGAGGTTATATTTACCTGTCTCCGAATACCAGTTATGATTAAACGTCACCGCAAGCGGTTTCATACCGTACACTTTTTTGAGAACATGAAGCTGAAAAACACTATCTTTCCCGCCGCTGATGGGGATAATACAATCGTAGTTGTCTCCTGCTTTTTCCTTATAACTTTCGAGTGTCTTGCGCAAGACGGCTTCGCTTTTTTTCCAGTTAATCCGCATTTTTTGCTCTTGGGCTCGGCATGCCAAACAGATTCCGAGCTCATCGAACTGCATCCCTTCATTGGAACTTGGCATGCAACAACGGGTGCAATAGCGAAGGTAATCTTTGTAGAGGGGTTCCCCATAATTTTCCGGAGGAGTGTTGGTGAATAACATTTGCTTGGTCATAATTGAGCCTTTTGATAATCGTGATTCAAAATTCCATATTCCACTATATCGGCAAATTGTCCATTTTTAAAAAGGGCCTCTTTGCGATATCCTTCTTGATTCATACCTAATTTTTCGGCGAGTGATCGCATCCCTTTATTTTCGTAGTGGGTTCCGCAATAAATTCGATGGAGATGAAGGGAGTTAAACCCATAATCAAATAAAAGACGTGAGGCTTCAAATCCGATCCCTCTTCTGTAGACCGAGGGATCTCCGATCAAAATGGCGAATTCCGCATTGCGATTTTTGGTTGAGATTTGCTGTAACGCGATATTTCCCACATGGCGGTCATCCTCATGTAAGCAAATCGCAAAAACGGCTGTATTTGGATTGTCCATCACACTTTTGATATACGATTGTGCCATTTCACGCGTATAGAGGATATCGCCGTGCGAGTTATAACGGCATACTTCGGGATCGTTCAGCCATGTGGGATAAGCACCATCAGCATCGCTCATTTCAATCGGACGCAAATAAATGCTTTTGCCCTCTAATTTCATAAAAGCTCCGAGCGGTTTTCCCATACTTTGACAAAGGCACGTACCACATCATCCATATCGGCTTTGCTCATCCCTGGACGGATAAATTCATGGGTTACGAGACGATCAAAATGCATTGCTTCGGTTATCGGACATAGCCCTTTTGGATAGGTAACGTCACTGAGGTTAAACGGATAGCCATCGCGCCCGAATGCGATACGTTCCTGATAGAGCGGCTGAAGATAGAGAGGTTTGACATAGCCATAGCTCAGCAGTACCGTCGATTCTTCCCGTAGATGAGTCGGAGGGAGTTCCGCTTTCACGGCATCGATAAAACGGTTGCGGTGCATCTGTGCAACCTCGGCATCAAACTGGAGTGGATGGACATAAAAAGCGTGTTTTGCCCCATCGCGGATTTTGGTCGGTTTTATGCAGGGGATCTGTGATAGCTTTTCATTAAGATACACTGTATTTTCGAGCCTTTGCGCCAGCAAAGAGGGGAGTTTTTTGAGCTGACATCGGGCAATTGCAGCTTCGATCTCGGTCATTCGGTAGTTGTAACCAACCATGTTGATGAGTTCAGATTTCTCATG
>JACXUE010000091.1 GCA_014764075.1 Sulfuricurvum sp. | reverse complement strand
ATGCTACAGCTTCAACAGCAACTAAACGATTCGACCAACGGTCAGGGATGGGAAAAAGGGGTGACCAAAGAGGGGAAACGGATCAACTGGCGTCGCTGTATATACATGGAGAGCGCGGAGATGATCGATTCGTTCGGATGGAAGCACTGGAAGAGCATCGCCCAGTCGACCGATTACGCGAATTTACAGATCGAAATCGTCGATGTGTGGCATTTTGTGATGAGTTTGGTTCTCGAGGACAGAATGTACCGCGAAAACGAAACTTATGAGGAGATGGCAACGTGGATGGCGGCGACCGAGGGGTACAAACTGCTTTCCTCGACCACAACACCCACTTTTGCTCCGGATGAAGCCTTGATGCTCAAAATCGAGACGATCATGCGCCGTTCGCTCGAACCGGCGGTGAATGGCGATTTGGAAAAAATGGTGGATGACTTTTTCCGTCTTTCGGTGATGGGTGCTTTAAACCTCGATGAGTTGTATCGCTTGTACGTCGGAAAAAATATCCTCAACCAATTCCGTCAGGATCATGGCTACAAAGAGGGGAGTTACATTAAAATTTGGAACGGCATGGAAGATAATGCGGTGATGCAAAGGGCGTGGGAAGAGAATCCGGATATGAGCCCGAAAGAGCTTTATGAGGAGCTTAGCAAAGCCTATCCTTCATAAATCTCTTTGTATTCCTCTTTCCACCGTTTATGACACCAGAACCAAAGTTTCGGGTGCTCTTGGATGAGCTTCTCTAGAGTACGAACCTGTTGGATCGTTGCTTCAAGTATCGATGTATCATCACTGTTTTCTAGCACGATAGGGTTATCAAAAGTGATGGTGTAGTGCTCTTCATCTTCGGTCGTGATGTACACCCCAACGATCGGCGTGTGAAATTTACTTGCCAAATGAGCGGCCGTCGAAGAGTGATAGGTTGGATGGTTGAAAAAATCGGCTTTAACTCCGTATTTCGCGTTGCTCGCCTGATCGATCATAATCAATATTGAGCCGTTTTTCTTCAACGTTTTCGCCATGTGTTTCAAAGCACCGTGTTTTTCAGCTAATTCCATGCGGTGTCGTGAACGTGCCTCATGAAGATAAGGGTCGAATTCAGATCGTTTGAACCCTTTATAGATCGAAGCAACCGGTGTGATTAATGAAGAGATAGCCGCCCCTCCTAATTCCCAATTCCCAAAATGGGCAGAGACGAAAATGATCCCTTTTCCTTGGGCTAACAGCGCATCGACATGCTCTCGATTGTTAAACGTGACCATTGATGCGATTTGCTCAGAGTTATTACGGCGATTTTCCATCGTTTGGAGGATATTGAGGGCAAGATTTCGGTAGCAGTAGCGTTCAATGTCTTGCCGTTCTTGAGAATTTAGCGTTTGATCGAAGGCAAAAGTTAAATTTTGTTGAATCACTCGGTTACGTTTCGGGGCAAACAGGTGAGCGGCATCGGCTAGAAAAAGAATCAGCTTTTACGCCATGATCGGGGTAAAATCATTAAAAAAGCATCAATCATAAGAAAAAAACGGTAGATAATCACGATAAAAATTCCTTGGCTTTTTGGATCGCGCTTTGCGGGTCAATTTGCCCAATCGAAAAGTCGTTGCGGTTGATTTTGAGGATGTCGACAGAGGAGGGGGATTTGATCCCGATATTGACGGCGGTCGGGAAAATCATCCGCTCATTTGTGGGACCAAAGAGGGTGATAGAGGCTCTATTCATCGCCCACCCCATGTGGGTTGGTCCTGTATCGTTACCGATGATCAGGTCACAGTGTCCGATAAAGTTCACCAGTTCATTCAAAGACATTTTAGGGGCGATATGAGCGTTTGAAGAGTGTTGTGCGATCCATTGCGCATCACGGTATTCGCACCCGTTTCCCCAAATAAGATGGCACGGATAGTGGAGAGCATCGCAGATGGTTGCAAAGCGCTCTTTTGGGTAACGTTTACTGGGCCATGAAGCTCCAATGACGCATGCGATATTTTTGGTTCCGGTTAGTTCAAGCGGTTTGTTGGCCAGCGAAAAGAGAGGCGCTTTGCGGATAATATCATTTTCATCATAGGGGACATTTAATGCTTCAGTGACGACCAACACATTGCGTTTGATGACGTTCATCTCATACGCGATTGCCGATGTCGTGTCATAAAACCATGCCGCAACCGATTCTCTGGCGCTTTGACGATCAAATCCGTGTACCGGCCCTTTCAAAAAAGAGGTTACAATGGCCGATTTCAATAACCCTTGCGCATCGATAATCTGATCGTACTCGGGGCGGGAGCGGAGATTTTGAATGGTTTGTTTCAACAATGAAACACTTTTAGTTTTTTTGATTTTTTTGAGAGGAACGGCGACCACCTCATGGATCAGCGGATGGTTAGAGAGTATCGGCGCAAACGCCTCTTCAACATACCAATCGATCAATGCGTTTGGATAGTGTTTGTGGATGATTTGGAGGACTACGGCCGTATTGACGATGTCCCCCAGCGCACTGAGACGTACAATGGCGATTCTACTTTTTTCCGATTTCATAAGCGTAACTATAGCGCAACTAAGCTACAATCCGCCTCAATTTAGAGTGTATCAAAAAGGGGAGAAAATGGTTGTTCAAGATATTCAGCAGTATTCCGAAATCCGCCCGAAAGCGCGTGCCTATTTTTGTTACCTCTTCCAAAAAAATCTCCCAAACCATCTCCCCTCCGTATCGGTTGAAACCCTTACCGCACGGCTTTTAAAAATCAGAGGGGATTTAAAAGGGCTTGAAGCGGCGTATCTCCTTGATGCCAAAGGGGTTCAAGTAACTCCGACGTATCTAAAAAACGGAAAAAAAGAGGAGGATATCGGGGAAAACCGCTCGACTCGCGCTTATTATTACCGTGCGATGAAAGAGCGTCGATGTACGATTACCGATCCTTACCCCTCTTTGCTCAATGATGAGTTGACGGTGACCGCGTCGGAGCCGATTCTCGACGAACATGGTGAGATTGTCTATGTCGCCTGTATCGATTTGCCTTTGGCGGAAGTGTTGCGAATTGCCCATCCGTTAGCTTCCGAGACGGCGGCGGGGCGGTTTTTCAAAATCATATACGCTGTTTTTTCGGTGGCGTTGGCGTTTGTCGCATTGCTCCTTTTTGTCAAAGGGATCGAGGGCTTTTTAGCTTATGGGTTAGGGCATTATGAACGGATCGAAATCAAAGATATTTTTGAAGCGACGATTCTTTTAACCCTCTCTTTGGCGACGTTCGATTTGGTCAAAACCCTCTTTGAAGAAGAGGTGTTGGGTCGGAGCAAAAAAGATCCCGCCTCGGACATCCATAAAACGATGGTGCGGTTTTTAGGTTCGATCATTATCGCCCTCTCCATCGAAGCGCTGATGCTGGTCTTTAAATTTGCGATGACGGCACCGGAGATGCTGCTCACTGCGATCTATATTATCTGCGGAGTATCGGTACTGCTTGTGAGCCTCGCCGTATACATCCGATTTACACACGATAAGGAACGGTTATGATAGCCATAGTAGACTACAACATGGGGAACTTGGCGAGCGTTAAAAATGCTTTTGCCCTTCTAGGAGAGCGTGTTGTTGTTGAATCGGATCCCGAAAAACTAAAAAATTACGATCGTATCATTCTTCCAGGGGTCGGTGCATTTAGTGATGCGATGGAACACTTGAAACAGCGGGGGATGGATGAGGCCATCAAAGAGTTTGCCAAAAGCGGAAAATATCTTCTCGGTATTTGTCTAGGGATGCAGCTGCTGTTTGAATCGAGTGAAGAATTTGGGCTTACCGAGGGGCTTGGACTGATCAAAGGGCGGGTGGTTGCGTTTGATTCGAGCCGTTTTCACACCCCGATCAAAGTGCCGCACATGGGATGGAATCGGATGTTTACGTCGTCGCACCCTTTGTTTGGCGGGTTGGACGAAGCGCATTATCTCTATTTCGTCCACTCGTATCACGCCCTTTGCACCAACAATGCGGATAGTATCGGTGAGAGCATATACGGTTACCGTTTTACGAGTGCGATAGCTCATGGGAATGTGATAGGGATTCAACCTCATCCGGAGAAAAGCCATCAAAACGGTCTCAGCATTCTTAAAAATTTTATTAACCTTTAAAGGATTGACTTTTATGACTATTTTCCCGGCGATTGATCTCAAAGATGGCAAGGCGGTACGCCTCACAAAAGGGCTTATGAAGAGTGCGAAAATCTATTCCGATACTCCGTGGGAGCTTGTTAAAACATTCGAAGAGATGGGGACGTCTTGGGTCCATTTAGTCGATCTTAACGGTGCGTTTGCGGGGGAACCGAAAAACCTCGAACAAATCGCTCTGATTCGCCAAAACTGCAATGTGAAACTCCAACTCGGCGGTGGTATCCGCGATGAAGCGACGATTCAGAGATATTTAGAATTGGGGATCGATCGGTTGATCCTCGGATCTATTGCGTTGCGTGATCCCGAATTTGTCAAAACGATGGCGGCAAAGTATCCTATCGTTGTTGGTATCGATGCGATTGACGGATATGTCGCGGTTGAGGGGTGGGGTGAAGTGAGCTCGATGAGGGCGACCGATCTTGCTAAATTGTTTGCCGATGCCGGAGTTGAGGCGATTATTTGTACCGATGTGGGACGTGACGGTACGCTTTCTGGGGTAAATGTCGATTTTACTCTCGATATCGCCAGAGCTTCAGGCATCCCGACTATCGCCAGCGGAGGGATTAAAGACGGCAGTGATATCGATGCGCTCCGAGAGTGCGGCGAGATTGCCGGAGCGATTGTCGGTAAGGCATTTTATGAGGGAAAAATTGACCTCAAAAAATATCTTTAAACTTACCGCAAAGATCGATAGGCTATCATTGGACATTTATTCTGTTCAAATAAAGAATCGACAAAAGGATTTACTTTGAAATTATTGGTTGTAGATGATAGTTCGACAATGCGCCGTATCATCAAAAATACACTTTCACGTCTCGGTTATGAAGATGTTTTGGAAGGTGAAGACGGGCTGCAAGGGTGGAATGTTCTTAACACAAACCCTGATATAGGGATGTTGATTACTGACTGGAATATGCCTGAAATGAATGGATTGGAGTTGGTCAAAAAAGTGCGAGCGGATGCCCGTTTTGCCGATCTTCCGATCATTATGGTTACGACGGAGGGGGGAAAAGCGGAAGTTATTACCGCCCTTAAAGCAGGGGTAAACAACTATATTGTTAAACCGTTCACTCCGCAGGTATTAAAAGATAAACTCTCCGCAGTTCTTGGTACTGAGGATTGATGCAAGACTGCTATTATATGTTGGTGATTCGACCATCTTCTCAT
>JACXUE010000001.1 GCA_014764075.1 Sulfuricurvum sp. | reverse complement strand
CATCCGCGAGGACTCAATTCGCAGTTTTATCGTGATGCCAAAGTCTATTTCCACCCCGATGCGGGATTTGGTGCGGGAGAGAGGGTTGTATTGGAGACCCAACACGGAAATGCTCAAATGGAAGTTGCTTTGGATGAGCGGCTGAGGGGTGATTGCCTCCTCATCTATGCGGGAAATCCTCTTGTGAACCGTCTAACCCCGCCGTGGATCAGTTACGAGGGGGAGAACGCGGTGTATCAAGAAACTAAAATAAAGGCAACAAAACTATGATGAACAATTTTGAAAATTATGTATTGCCCACCTACGGACGCCAAAAGGTGAGTTTCGTCTCGGGGAAAAACGCAACGTTGATTGACTCGGAGGGGAAAGAGTATGTCGATTTTGCCGCCGGAATCGCGGTGTGCAGTGTCGGGCATGGAAACGATCGCCTCACGAAAGCGATTTGTGACCAAGCGAGCAAAGTGATCCATGTCTCTAATCTCTATTACATCGAACCCCAAGCCGAGTGCGCACGCCGTATCGTCGAGTTAAGCGGGTATGACATGAAATGTTTTTTCGGCAACAGCGGAGCAGAAGCGAACGAGGGGGCGATCAAAATCGCCCGAAAATACGGAGAAATCGAGGGACAACCGAAGCGTTATAAAATCATCACCTTGGATCATTCCTTCCACGGGCGGACGATTACGGCGCTCAAGGCGACGGGACAAGAGTCGATGCACAACTATTTCGGACCGTTTCCGGATGGATTTGTCTACGCTAAAAACATCGATGAGATCGAATCGCTCCTTGATGATTATACGGTTGCGGTGATGATCGAACTGGTACAAGGCGAAGGCGGTGTTCAGCCCCAAGATCGTGCCAAAGTCCAAGCTCTCGCCGCGTTGCTGAAATCACGCGATATTTTGCTGATGGTGGATGAAGTACAGACGGGGATCTACCGTACAGGGGAGTTTCTTGCGTCTAATCTTTACGGGATCGAACCCGATGTCATTACATTAGCCAAAGGGCTGGGGGGCGGTGTTCCGATCGGCGTTGTGATGACAAGCAAAAAAGATATTTTCGCCCCCGGAGATCACGGATCGACGTTCGGCGGAAACTACCTCTCCACCGCAGCGGCGATCGAAGTGTTGAAAATCCTCGAAGAGCTCAAAGAATCGGGAAGTTTGGATGAGCATCTGATTTATTTTGAAGAGTCGTTGGGATCGTTTGCTGCCAAGCATCCAGCAATTTTTCTCGATCACGTGGGACTGGGGATGATGCGCGGTTTGCGGGTTGTCGATGGCGATACATTGGGTAAAATCATCAATGCCGCACGCGAAGCCGGAGTCATCATCCTCAAAGCTGGACGCAATACCCTCCGATTCCTCCCACCGCTGACTATCACCAAAGGAGATATTGATGAAGGGTTCGCACGTCTTGAAAAAGCGATGGCTTCTCTGTAGTTTAGTGCTTGCTTATCCTCTATCGGGTTCGGATTTTCTCCTTTCAACCCTCAAAGAGGAGCAGTTTGAACTCGACTACCATCGTACACAGCTTCAAAGCGATATCCTCCGCGATTCGTGGCTCCAACCTTTGCTGTTGCGTTATTCGTATGGTAAAAGCGATCAGTATGACGGTGATGGGACGACTCAAAACGCCTCGGTATCCATCGATCAGCCTATTTTCCGAAGCGGCGGTATTTATTACGGGATTAAATTCGCCGAAGCTTCACGCCGATACGGGAATCTCTCGATCGATGCCGCGCGTCAAAAACTGATCAAAGAGGCGGTATCGTTGCTGATGCAGATTCGCCAAAGCGATTTGCGCGTCGCCAAGCAAGAACTTCTTATTTCCAATGCCGGACTCAATCTCGAACTCAAAACCGAGAGCTATCTGCACGGAGAACTTGATTCAGGCTTTTTGGATAACGCCATCATCGAAAAAAATTCCCTTACCCAAGTACTTTACGATCTTCAAACCTTGAAAGCAAAGCAGATCAGCGCCTATGAGAGTATCAGCGATGCCCCCTATGCTACAACACCGATTCCGAAGCTGAAACTCATTGAGCAAACAGCATTTGAATCCGAAGCGATCGATTTGCACCTTACCCAAAGTGATCGGGAGAAGAGCCGATGGAACGCCAACATGATCCGCGCCAAATATCTCCCCGCAATCAGTGTTAATGCGGCCTATAACTGGAACCGGTTGGACGATGCGAAATTTGCCGGAATGCCGGGGGCTATTTCGGTTGAAAACCGTTACACGACCTATGGACTCAGTGCGACGATGCCGATCGATTTCAATGAGTTTCGAGAGATGGAGAGTGCCCGTATCGAGACGTTGAAATCGACCCTCCGGATCGCCGATAAAAAACGGGAGCTCAAAGCCCTCTATCAGCAAGTGAGTCACAACCTCTCCAACAGTGAAAAAAAGAGGGCATTAGCTGAAGAAAACCAAAAGCTTTATGCCAAACTCCTCGCCGATACTGAAGAGCTCTACAAAGCGGGATACAAAACCGAATACGATGTCAAAATGCTCTCCAACTCTCATAAAATTCAGCAGATCGAAAAAGAGATCATCGATCTTGATATCCAGCTTGAACTCCTCAATTTGTACGAAAAGGTAAACAGTGCGATTTAGCGACTATATGAAGCAATGGCTCTACGGAGCGGAGGGATACTACGCAACGTATCGACCTATCGGAAAAAAGGGGGATTTTTATACGGCCGTGAGCACCTCTAAATTTTTCGGGGGAGCGATCGCCAAACACATCATTAAACGGATCGATGAGGGGTTTCTTGGCTCTGATTCGCTCATTTGCGAGATCGGTGCCCATCACGGCTATTTGTTGGCCGATATCATCGAGTTTATCCATACACTCCGTCCCTCATTGCTCCAGAGCCTCCGATTTGGGATCAATGAGCGATTTGAACATCTTCGAGATGCCCAAAAACGCTATTTTAAAGAGTCGTTCGGGAATGCGGTGACACTCGAACACTACGCCGATTTGGGCGAATTGGACGAGGAGTGTACCTTTTTCATTGCCAATGAGATTTTCGATGCGTTTCCTTGCGAACTCTTTTACAAAGGACAAATCGGGCGGGTTGAGAATCATGAGATCATTTTTGACATCGACGATCCCAAAATCCGATCGTTGGCGGAAAAATATCAGCAGGATCGGGGCGAAATCGCGATAGGTTATGAATCGTTTGCGCAAGTGATGGCAAAAACCTCTAAGCGGTTTGAGTTTATGAGTTTTGACTACGGCGAATTGAGTGCGCGGAGCGACTTTTCGATCCGTGTCTATCGGAAACATCAGACGTTTGCGTTGTTCGATGAAGCGTTGGAACGCTCCGACGCGTTCGGTAAAAGCGATATCACCTATGATGTCAATTTCACCCATGTCAAAGAGGCGTTTGCATCGGCAGAGATAGAGTGCGTTCACTACTCGACACAGCTCGTGGCGTTGATGGAGATGGGGATATTGGATTTGATGGCGATGCTCAAAGAGCGCGCGGGTGAGGAGATTTACGCTCAGGAGCTTGAGAAGGTTAAAATCCTCATCACCCCCTCGTTGATGGGGGAGAGGTTTAAAATGATCCGATTTGCCAAAGGATAAATAATGCGTTTGGCATTAGCAGCTTTGATGATTGCCCTTTCACTGCAAGGGGGAGTATTGCACGATTGGACCTTTGAGGGGGATATCCCCAAACTCCGAGAGCATCTGCGTCTTCATAAAGGGGTGGACGAACCCAACGGTGCAGGTCTCAGCGCTTTGCACGTTGCGATCAAAATGGGGGATCTGAAAATCGCCGCTATTTTGTTGGAAAATGGTGCCGATATCAATTTTCAGGACAACAACGGAAACACGCCGCTGATTTTGGCGGTCAAAAAAAAAGATTTGGAGCTGGTGAGCTTTGTCATCCTCCGAGGGGCCGATGTCAATCTCGCCAATAACGACGGGATTACGCCGCTCCATCAGGCGGCGTTCAGCGGGAATGAAAAAGTGGTCGATTTTTTGCTCAAAGCCAAAGCCGATCCCCATCTCAAAAACAACGACGGTGCAACGGCGTATGATTTTGCGATGGCAAAAGGGTATATCCAAATCGCCCAACTTATCAAAATGTCGATGTAGGAGTTAGTATGAATATCAAAGTTAACGGTGAAATGAGAGAGGTTCCGGAGGGGACGACGATGTTCGATCTGATTACCTCATTAGGATTGAGTGAGCGGGTTATGGCTTCGGCACTCAATATGGAGATCGTCAAACAAGACGCGTGGGACAAAGCGGTGCTTCATGAGGGTGATACGATCGAACTGCTCGATTTTGTCGGAGGAGGGTGAAAATCACCCCATATTTTTTTCAATACCTTGATCGGCATCGCAAACAGCGCTTTAAAGAGGGGCGATACCCGCGTCGTTTCTCATCAATCACTTCAAGCGCAGTGAAACTAAATCCCTCACCATCCTCGCTGTTGCTTGGCTTGACGGTAAAGGTCAGAAGTTTGAGTGTACGGATCATGTTGAGGATACTTTTGTGCCGTTTGTCCTCAATGGGGAGCAAAATATTGCCGTATTTCGTACGTACTTTCGCTGATCCGATCAAAAGTCTCCAGTTATCGGCATGGAGTGTTTTATTCCATGTCATGGTGCCACTAGCGTAGTTGATCTGTTTTTTCTCTCCGACGATGATCTCCTCTCGGGTAGTCCGGATCGTTTCGGCAAGGTTGAGGAAGAAGTTTTTGCCCCTACGGATATTGAGCACTCATTGAGTAGGGTTTCTAGGGTTTTTTCGGTAGGCATTCGCTCTCCTTTGGTTTTACGCATCATACCCAAATAAGGGCTGGTTTATCCCTCTAGTATCTCGACAAGTTTTTGGTATTTGGTTTTGAGGATCAGATACTCTTTGTTTAAATCTTCATACGCTTTTTTATAATCGATCTCTTCGGTTGCTTCGAGGGGAGCTTCGATCTTAGGAGACGATGTATTGCCATCATATTCCACATAGAGCACTTTGCGACCGTTTTCCTCTTTTTCGATGCTTTTGAGCTCGCCGCTCATCGTTTTTTTGAGGACGCTATGGATGCTTTGACGATGAATCGAGGCGTATTTTTGAATCGTGATGTAATTTTCCATATTCTTCTCCTAGAGGGCAATTTTACGGACGATAATGCCGCTGAGATAATCCGAATTGGGGATATTAATGACATAAGGGTGATCACTGTCGGCTCGGAGCTCTTCGAGGATTTCGAGAGGTGCTCCCGCTTTTGCCGAAGCTTCACGGGCAATCTCCAACAGCTCTTCCAAGCCGATATGGTGTGAACACGAAAAGAGGGCGACGATTCCATCCTCTTTGGCGAGGGAGAGTCCGGCGGAGAAGAGAAATTTAAACCCTTTGATCGCCCCTTTGGCCTCTTTTTTGGTTTTGGCAAAGGGTGGGGGATCGAGTAAGACGGCATCGTAACGTCGGTCGGACATTTTTTCGAGGGTGAGAAAATCAAAGGCGTCTTGCTTGATGATATCGCATTCACCGAATCCGTTGAGGGTGAGGTTATGGCGTACTTGAGCCAGAGCGTGGTCGGAGAGATCGACAAAACGGACGTTTGCGCCATTGCGGAGAGCATAGAGACCGAATCCTCCCGCATTGCAGAATACATCGAGAACGCTCATCCCGTTATGCAGATATTCGGAGGCGATCCGTCGATTACGACGCTGATCGAGATAAAATCCGGTCTTTTGACCCTCATGGAGATTGACACTGAATTTAATCCCATGCTCGGTGATCGTAATCTCTTTGCTCACTGTTCCGTAAATTACACCGTTTTGGGTCTCAATCCCCTCTTTGGTGCGTACTTTGGCGTCCGATTTATCGATGATTCCTAGTGGTTGTATCACGGCGACAAGTGCGGAGATGATCGATTGGCGGTGGCGCTCCATGCCGAGTGTATTGATTTGGACGGCGAGATAGTCGTTATAACGATCGACAATGAGTCCGGGGAGGAAGTCGGCTTCGGAATGGATCAGGCGATACGCGTCCGATTGCTCTGCGATACGAGATCGTTTGGCGAGGGCAGTTTTGATCCGTGCACGGAAAAAATTTTCATCGATTTCACATCGGCTAAAACTGAGCACCCGTACCGAGATTTGGCTTTTGCGATTAAGATAGCCTAGGGCTAAAAACTCTCCGCTTGGGGTGAGGATCTCGACTATATCGCCATCGTTGATATCATCAGGGGCGATGATTTCGTTTTGATAGACCCAGCAGAAGAAATTGCGCAAGGTTCGGGCGGCGTTTTTGGTGATCGTGATCTGGTGCATGGTTGTCCTCGTTTTTGGTCGTGAAATGATACCCAAGAGGCTCTAAGAGAGTGTTAAAGTTTTTCGATAGCGACGACGGCAATCGCGTATTCTCCATCATGGGTGATCGAAACACTGAGAGATTGAATACCGAAAGCCTCTTTGAGATGGGAAGAGAGGTCGATTAATGGTGCCCCTTTAGCCGTTTTGGAGAGGTGGATATCATGAAATCCGCATTCACTTCCGATGCCGATGCCGAGTGCTTTGGCGCATGCCTCTTTGGCCGCCCAAAACCCGCTTGCGGTTCGATAGTTTTTAATGAGTAGAATTTCGTTTTGGGAAAGAAATTTAGCAAGACCACGATTGCCGAAACGCTCAATATAGCGTTTCATTCGATCGGTTTTGATGAGGTCGATACCGATCATTGCACCACGAAATCGGTGAAATAGACGTTTTTAACTTTTCCATCTTTGAGACGTATATTGAGTTCACTCACGATTTGTTCTTTGAGTTTCTCTTTCCCTTTGATAGTCGAGATCTCTTCGAGTGATTTTGAACTTAAAATACGAATGATGATGTCTCGGAAAACTGGTTTTTTCTGATCAAGTTCTGGAGAGAGCTCTTCCCCTTCAATTTCAAGATTCATTTCCACTTTGAGATACCGTTTGCCACTCTCAGAGAGGAGATTGACCGTAAATCCGTCCAATGGATACATTAGTCCAACTTCAGTCAATGAACTATCTCTCGGCGCAGTCTCTTCTCCCTGTTCAGGGGTGACAGATGCCTCTTTTTGCGTCAGAGCGGCACTTGAGGCAGCAGGCTCTTCATTTCCGATGACCAAAAACGCGACAATTGCACCGATGATTAAAATAAGAACCAATACTGCGATGATAATAATAAGCAAAAGGTTCGACTTTTTCTTCTCTCCACCATCACTGGCGGTCTCTTCTTTTTCTTTATCGGCCATCCATAGCTCCTCATGATAATTGGTTAGGTTATTGTAGCGCGAAACTTTTGAATTTTGGGTTGTTTTGGCTAAACTTACTCCAAGAAAACAAGGAAATATTTATGGTTGAGAGATTTTTAGGGTATATCGGTCGTCCGTTTCTCCATTTTTACGACATGATTGAGCGGTTTGGTCTGTTCATACTCTTTCAATTTTCATTGTTCAAGCTTTATCCGCTTGCGTTTAGACGTTATAAAATTGTCCTAACACAAATCGAAGTGATCGGTTTAGGGTGTATGGGGGTTATTTCTCTTACAGCACTCTTTACTGGGATGGTTGAAGCGATCCAATTGTATGAAGGATTTCATCAATTTGGGGTTGAAAATTTTATCGGTTATACCATTTTTCTTTCGATTACCAAAGAACTCGGTCCGGTGTTCGCTTCACTTATGCTGATCTCGCGATCGATTAGTGCGATGGCGGCGGAACTAGGGACAATGCGGGTGAGCGAACAGATCGATGCGATCGATATTTTGGGAGTTGATTCTAAAGAGTATCTCATTACCCCCCGCATCGTTGCAACGGTTATTTCGTTGCCGTTATTGGTCATTTGGTTCGATTTTATTGCGATCGGATCGGCGTATGTGATCTCGACAGGTGTATTGGGGATCAATCCGATAGCGTATCAAGAGACGTTGATGCGTTTGGGAGAATTTGATGATATTATGACCGGTGTGATCAAAGCGGCGGTGTTTGGGTTTATCGTGAGTTCTATCGGAAGCTATATCGGTTATCACACGAGCGGAGGAGCACGCGGAGTAGGGCAATCGACGATTTACGCCGTTGTCTATTCCGCCGTAGCGATTTTTATCGCTAACTATTTTCTATCAGCGCTCTTTTTATATTTGGATTGGTAGGAGAAAAATTTTACTCTCCAAGCTCACATAATGGGCGAAACTGATAGTTATCGGGATCATAATACTCAATCCCACCCGTCTCGATATCGTAATACCATCCGTGAATA
This sequence comes from Sulfuricurvum sp., assembly GCA_014764075.1. Taxonomy (GTDB): domain Bacteria; phylum Campylobacterota; class Campylobacteria; order Campylobacterales; family Sulfurimonadaceae; genus Sulfuricurvum. The sequence continues at coordinate 28,429 of JACXUE010000001.1, read as the reverse complement.
AAAAGTTTATCGTCATCCACCAATTTTTTGACATAAGGGTAGGTGAGGATATTTTCAATCTAGGTTACAATCGATAGATGCTCGGTTGCTCGTAGAATATCCTCTTTATTGGCTTGCTCACCGAGGGCGAGAAGTGCCATCTTTTTCGCTTTTTTCCAAGTGTCAGCCATTCGGATACGCTTGCACTTAGTGACACTGCTCAATCCCCAATTTTTTGATAATCGCTTCAAAAACATTGCCCCCTTCGCGGTCGCAATCGTCGTGATACTCGATCGTAATCATCCGTTTGCCCTCAGTAACGGAACCGCCGTAAATATTTGGGGTGATTGAACACAATGGAGTACAGGTTTTGATCGCCTCTTCAATCATTTGATGTTCTTCTTCGGTCAAATAAACGAGTGAAAGTTTTGAATAGCGCTCTTCGGATTTATGATCGGCAAAAATAGAACACATCGGCATGATGAAACTCCTAATGGTATTTTAGATTTTTATTATACGAAAACTTTAGTTAAAACCACTCCAAAAGTTTGCTGACTTCGTCGATTTCGTAACATTTGATCGTTGTTTTCTCAATCGGTTTTTTGGGGATTAGCGCTTTGGTGATTTGCTGAGAAGACGCCTCTTTGAGACGTTGATCGAGCTGATAAATTTCACGTATGTCTCCAACGAGAGAGACTTCTCCGATGAAAACGGTCTCTTTAGAGAGGGCACGGTTGCGGAAGCTGCTGATGATGGCGGCGAGGATCGCCAGATCGGCGGAGGTTTCGGTGATTTTGATCCCCCCTGTAATGTTCACAAAGACATCGTAACTGTTGAGTGGGATTTCGAGTTTACGTTCCAATAACGCCAAAAGCATGTTTAAACGATTGGTCTCAAAACCGGTTGCCTGTCGTTTTGGATTGGGGGCGTTGGTATCGCTCACTAACGCTTGGACTTCGAGGACGATCGGGCGTGTCCCCTCCATGATAACGGTGAGGGCGGAGCCGCTTTGAGATTTAGTGCGGTTGAAAAAGCGCGATGAGAGATCTTTAGCCGATACGAGTCCATCATGACGCATCTCGAATACCCCGATTTCGCTTGTGGGACCAAAACGATTTTTAAAACCTCTGAGAATTCGGAGTTCATGTCCGCTATTCCCTTCGAAATACAAGACGACATCGACCATATGTTCAAGTACACGCGGACCTGCGATAGAGCCCTCTTTGGTGATATGTCCGATGATGAAAATGGCGATGCGTCGCTCTTTGGCGATACGCATCAGATCAAAGGTGATTTGGCGTACCTGTGTCACCGATCCGGGTGCGGAGGCGATGGTTTCGGAGTAGAGGGTTTGGATCGAGTCGATGATGATGCACTCATAAGAGCGCTCATGCAGTTCGGAGAGTACCTGTTCTAGTCGAATCTCCGCTAATAAATAGAGATTGTCGACGTTGGCTCCCAAACGGTTGGCTCGGAGTTTGATCTGCCCTTCGCTCTCTTCGCCCGATACGTAGAGGACGTTGCGGTTTTGTTTGGCGAGGTTTGAGCCAATTTTAAGTAATAGTGTCGACTTTCCCACCCCAGGGCTTCCGCCGATAAGAACGAGCGAACCTGGGACGACACCGCCACCGAGCACCATGTCGAGTTCATCATCGTCACTGCTGAATCGTTCGGTGTGCTCTTCGACGATTTGGGTTATTTCTTTGGCCTTCACTCCGCCGGAGGGGGAAGAGGTGGAGGTGAGTTTGATCACCTCCTGCTGTTGCTCACTCAGTTCGACAAAGCTGTCCCATCCGCCGCAATTGGTACATTTTCCCATCCATTTGGGAGTGGTAAAGCCGCAATGTTGGCATTCGAAGAGGACGTTTTTTTTCTTTGCCATACTATCCCTTTAATCTACTAGCATCTCTTTGAGAGCGGTTTTAAGTTGTATAATCGATGATGTTGGGATTATCCCTATAATTTTAATAACACGGCTTTTATCTATGCAATGTATTTGATCAAGTGCAATAGAAGATTTTTTATCAATAATGATACGTGATGGATAACACTTAATAGTTGATGTCATAGGGGCAATCAACAGTGTTCGGATAGATTGGTTCATTTCATCAGGGGAGATGATGACACAGGGACGTGTTTTTTGAATCTCGGATCCTATTGTAGGATCAAGATTGACGAGGATGATCGAATATTGCGCGTAACTCACGCTGTCCACTCGTCGAAATCCAAATCCAGAGCATCGTCGATAAGCAACGCATCATCTCTTGATACAGCCATCTCTTTAAATGCTTCTGCCCATCCCTCACGTGGTTTTTTTGGGACGGGTTTGAGGAGCAACCCTTGAGCAGTAACTTCAAATTCGAGAGGTGCATTTTCGAGGTGAGCTTGTTTGATGATCGCTTTGGGGATACGAACCCCTTGTGAGTTGCCGATTTTGATGAGCGTGGTCATGGCGTACTCCTAATTAGTAGTTATGTAATCATAAAGTAATTACATAGTAATGTCAATAGAGGGGACTAATTTATTTTTCTTCCCCAAAGATTGCATCCAAAATACCATCCACAAACTCGTATTTGTTAAACGGTATCAAATGCTCCGGCTGTTCGCCGACACCGATGTAGAGTATCGGGAGAGAGAGGGCATAGGCAATGGAGAATACTGATCCCCCTTTGGCAGTGCCGTCGAGTTTGGTGATGATGATCCCATCGACTCCTACCATCTCGTTAAACGCTTTGGCTTGGGCGATAGCTGAAGAGCCTTGCGTACCGTCTAGGATAAGGATTTTACGATGCGGAGCACCGGTGTGTGCCTTGTCGCAGATACGGACAATTTTTTTCAACTCATTTCCGAGGTTGGTCTGGGTGTGAAGGCGTCCGGCCGTATCGATGATCACCTGTTCAAACCCCCGCGCTTTTGCCGACTCGATGGTGTCGTATGCCACGGCGCTGGGATCATGCCCTTGGCGAGACGAGATGATCGGAATATCGAGTTTGTCTGCCCAGCGGGTAAGCTGTTCGATGGCGGCGGCGCGGAACGTATCTCCCGCGCCGAGGATCACCCTCTCACCGTTGTTGAGATAGCGTTGTGCGAGCTTGGCGATCGTCGTCGTCTTCCCAGCGCCGTTAACGCCGATAATGAGGGTAACAGTCGGTTTTTCAGGGTTGTCGGGGAGTGTGTTTTGCGCGTATGCCAATGTGGCGAGAAGTTTGGAACGGAGTTGATCGCGGGTGATATTCTCCTGATACATTTCACGCAGGATAATCTCAACGAGATCGTATTCAACGTCCGCTTCGAGGAGGATGTTCTCCAAATCATTTTTGCTGATCGTCGTCTTTTTCTCGGGGATGATAGCACTGATAGCGTCGAGTGTTTTTTGAAGCCCTTTTTTGATAAATCCGAACATCTTATTTTCCTAACACTTGAGCAATATCGTGATCGATGATCTCTTCTTGGGTTGCACCGGCATAGTGGGTGACATATTCGCCATTTTTGTACAATACCATCAAGGGGATTGGAAATTGTTGCCCCACACCGATGGTGGAAGCGATGGAGCGGGCGAGTTCTTGGTTATCGGCTTTGTTGCTGATGAGATACTCCCCACCCTTGTATTTTTCACGAAACGCCTCAAGTTCCGCGTTGCTTTTGTCCTCTTCGATGGTGATCCCCATGATGATGAGATCTTCACCGTATTTTTTCTGCAAATTGCCTAAATGTTTCACTTCGGCCTGGCAGGGAGGGCACCATGTCGCAAAAATATCAAATAAAACCACCTTGTCTTCACCTGCATCGAGGGTAAAATTGGTCCCCCGTTTTTCGACGGTGTAGCTTTTGCCTTGTGTATCCATCAGGGTGAATTCTGCGGTTGAGACCATCGCTTCTTCGGATGACTCTTCTCCGCAGCCATGAAATATGAGACTCACTGTAACCAAAGAGATGATAAGTGTAGAAAAACGCATTAATGTTGACCTTTAATAAGATAAAATTAGGGAGATTATAACGAAGCAAAGGTAAAAAGTGTCCAAAAGCGATTTTCGCCAAGTGTGTTTAGAACGGTTGAAACAATCCAGTCTCTACACCAAAAGAGTTCGGGATGCCACAATCAATTCCATACTTGAACAATTGCTGATTCAATGCCCCTCCAAACAAATATTGTGCTACTGGCCAATGGGGTTTGAAGCCGATATTCGTAAAACCATTGCAAAAATGCGTCAACGTTCAACAGTATATTTGCCGTTTATGGATGGCGTCAGTTTCAAAATGGTACCATTGAGATACCCGTTGGAGCGAAAAGCTTTTGGCATTTATGAGCCTCGGGATTCGTATAGAAAATATAATTTAATAGATGTAGCTATAGTCCCTGTAGTAGGGGTTGACGGGTCGCTTGGTCGAATTGGTTTCGGCAAAGGGATGTATGATCGATTTTTTCCGACCCTGAAAACGAAACCGTTTATTATTTTTGTCCAATCCAGTGTGTGTCGTACAGTGCGCAATTTATGTGATGATTATGATGTGCAAGGAGATATGCTCGTCACTCCTCGTGGGGTTTATAGTTTGAGGAAAACCAATGTTAAACAGCCTTCTCGAAGGCAGTGCAATCGCCACTGTAAGCGGGTTAGTCGGATTTTTAATTTCAAAAAAGATTACAGCCGCCCATTTTGATCTCTATTTGGAGCAAGCGCGTGCAAAATCCAAAGCGATCGAAAATGAGGCACAACTGATTTTAGAACGTGCTTCACTCCGATCGCGCGAGATCGAAAATGAGGCGCAAAAGCGCTATGATGAGACCTACGATCAGGTCAAAAAAGAGTTTGCGCTTCGAGAAGAGAAGTTGGAGCGTTTAGAGCGCGAATTTGAACGCCTTCATCAAATCGAAGAGGAAAAGATAGCGCAGGATCGATCAATCATCGACAACCGTCGTCTCAATCTTGAGCGAAACGAGCGTGCTTTAGAGAAATTAAAAGAACACTACCGTCAAAAAAGCGAACAATTACAGATGATTGTGGAAGAGCGTGCCGGAATTTCGGCTCAGGAAGCCAAAACGATTTTATTGGATCAAATACGGGAGAATTTCCGTTTGGAACTTGCCCGCGAAATGAGAGCTTTGGAGGAACAATCCAAAGATCAGCTCAAGCGCAAAGCAAATTATATTTTGGCTCAAGCGACATCACGATTCGCCGGAGAGTATGCAGCTGAGCGGCTCATTAGCGTCATTCATCTTGATGATGATGAGCTTAAAGGGCGGATCATCGGCAAAGAGGGGCGTAATATTAAAACACTCGAAATGGTGAGCGGGGTTGATATTATCATCGACGATACACCCAATGCCATTATCGTGAGTTCATTCAACCTCTACCGCCGTGCGATCGCGACAAAAACGATCGAATTGTTGGTGCAAGATGGTCGGATTCAACCAGCTCGGATCGAAGAGGTGTATCAAAAAGTATGCGATGAATTTGATGAAGCGATGACCCGCGAAGGGGAAGAGATTGCGATCGATTTAGGGTTACAAGGGATTCATCCAGAACTTTTAAAACTGATCGGACGGCTCAAATATCGTGCCAGTTATGGGCAAAACGCATTGGCGCATACGCTTGAAGTTGCCCATTTGGCGGGGATAATGGCCTCTGAGATGGGGGGTGATATCAAGCTTGCGCGACGTGCCGGATTATTGCATGATATCGGTAAAGCGCTTACCCAAGAGGGGGGAGGAAATCATGTCGACATCGGTGTGGAACTCTGCCGCCGTTACAATGAAGATCTTGTAGTGATCAACGCCATCTATGCCCATCACGGTCATGAAGAGATCAAAAGCATCGAGTGTGCGGCGGTATGTGCTGCCGATGCCCTCTCTGCCGCACGTCCAGGAGCGCGACGAGAAGTGTTGGAGAGCTTTTTACGCCGTGTGAGCGAGATCGAAGAGATCGCTACCCAAAAACTGGGGGTAAAGCAGGCGTACGCCATCAATGCCGGACGTGAAGTTCGGGTCATTGTAAGTGCTCAAAGTGTGAATGATGATGAGACGGCGTTGATCGCCCGAGAAATTGCCGACGAAATTTCTCAAAAGGTGCAGTTTCCAGGAGAGATCAAGGTGAACGTGATTCGAGAAAGCAGGGTAATAGAATACGCCCGATGATCGTATTTTGAGGATAAATGTTATAACAATTTGATATAAACATGGTATAATTGTCTCCAAATATTTTTGAGGACAATCTTATTCAATGAAAAAAGAAGAGACTTTAGCTCACCTTCATGATGCGAAAAAAGCCCATATTTCATGGGTTCATCGTGCTCATGCCCTGATAGAAGGACTCCCTGTAGAAAAAGAGCAGGTACCTGTAAGTTGTACCGATTGTAAATTCGGTCAATGGTTTTACGGTGAAGGGCAAAGATTAAATCGTATCCCGAGTATGGATTGTTTGAAAGAAATTGAACAGCAACATTTTGAATTACATGATATTTACATGAAGATTTTTAAAATCTATTTTGGTGACGAAGATCGCTCGTTTTTTGCCAAATTTTTCGGTACTCGCAAAAAAATTGCTCCGGAAAACCAAGAGATCGCCAAAGAGCACTATAAAGAGCTCAAAGTGGTCTCTGAAAAACTTATTTCTTCTATCGATCGGTTGGAACGAAGATTATTGGCTCTGAGTGAGAATAATTTTGTTTAAAAACTGACTTGGATCGCTCCGCGTAAATCTCCCATTTTATACCCTACCGCTTTATCTTCCGGATAGCTATTTTTAATCGCTTTGGCGATCGGAGATTCGCTTTGTAATGTTCCATGACATTTTAAACATGCCTCGTTGTTGATGATAATCGGTTTGTAGTAGACACCATTATAAAGGGTATGTGAAGGGAGCGGTTCTCCTTGTTTGGATGCTAATTGCCACATTTCGATCACTTTTTTCTCTTCCGCTGAGGGGTGATTGACCGGATTTCGGTTTAAAAGTGAGATCCGTTTGATTTTCACTCCACTCTCTTTGGCAATTTTATCGGTTAAAATAAGAGCATTTTGCGAGCAGAAATGGAGTGCTTTGATCAAACCGCCGTTTTGGATTTGATTTTTGAGTTCACCTCCGAGTGTTTGCAGCAATTTAGCTGAGACCTCATCCCCCCGTTGGATCATTTGTTCAGAGGTGAGCGGTTGAGCTGAGAGAGTCGAAGAGACAAATAGAAACGTAATAAGCAAGATGTGGGTCATTAAATATCCTTAAATTATTTTAATAATTATTTTAACTGATAATATTCTAGAAATGAATTAAAACTTTACTCTAAATGATTTGGCTCAGAATCGTCATATGGATCGAGATGGATTAATGCGTAAACATTGTTATCCGGAAAGAGGTTTTTAAGAGCCAACTCAATCCGATCTCCTGTCGTATGGGCATCATAGAGCGATGCTGAGATACCAAATACAATATGGACACTTAAATAAATATCACTTCCAGATCGACGTGTACGTAGATCATGATGACCATTGATATCGAGTTGAGAGTCTAGGAGTTTGTTTATTTTCTCGACGCTTTGTGGATCGAGAGCCACATCCAAGAGCATTAGAATCCCCTCTTTGATAATCGGGTATGCCGAATAGATCATATAAATACCGATTCCAATCCCTAGAATCGGATCAATATAGGTGTAGTTGGTGAGAGAAATGAGCCCCAATGAGATCAGCACAACGGTATTGGTGAGGAGGTCGGTTTTGTAGTGAAGCGTATCGGCTTCGATCACCATATTTTTGGTCTTTTTGGCAATCGTATCTAAAAAGAGGACAAGCCCTGCCGTGACAACGATCGAAGCGATCATGACGCCGATTGAGAGATCAAGATGCTCTATCGGACTGCTTTGAACGAGTTTGGAAATAGCGGTATAGAGGATAAAGAGCGCCGAGAGGCTAATGATTGTCCCCTCGATCACAGCGGTGAGAGGTTCAAGCTTACGACGTCCGAAATTAAAATGTTCATCTGGCTCTTTGTCTGAATTATGAAGGGCAAAGTAGTTGAACATCGAGACAACCATATCGAGCAGTGAATCGATTGCCGAAGCGAGAACGGCGACAGAGCCGCTGATGATTCCAACGGTAAGCTTGAAAGCAACAAGTATAAAGGCAACAGTGGTAGATATAAGGGTAGCTTTTTGTTCAATACGCATAGGGGGTATTTTAGCCTATAAACGCTAAAATTTTACGGTAATAATGAGGAGAACGTATGGATTTGAATGCAGTAAGGGCAGAACGGCAAAAATGGATGACATGGAAAAACATCGCTCCGTTGCGTGATGCGCTGGATCAGCTTTGTACGATTGAATCGACGTATGAACTCGGCAATACGGTGAAGCTTTCGACAAAAGAGAGTGTTGATATTGAGGAGCTTGAGAAAACCGCGCGGCTTATGATGCCGTGGCGTAAAGGACCGTTTGATCTGTTTGGATTGTTTATCGACACTGAATGGCGCAGTGATTTGAAATATAACCTTCTCCGTCCCCATTTTGACCTTCGGGGTAAAAAAGTAGCCGATATCGGATGCAATAACGGCTATTACATGTTTCGATTTCTCGAAGATTCTCCCGCAAAAGTGGTCGGATTTGACCCATCAGCCCTTTTTAAATGTCAGTTCGATCTCATTAACCATTATATCAAAAGCGATATCGTGTACGAACTTCTCGGGGTGGAACATCTCCCCTTTTATGAAGAAAAATTTGATGTTATTTTTTGTCTAGGGGTGCTCTATCACCGAAGCGATCCGGTAGCAATGATCAAAGCATTAGGGCAGGGGTTGGCACAAGGGGGTGAGATATACCTCGACACCTTTATTATCGATGGAGATGAGGCTTACGCCCTATGTCCGGAGGGGAGTTACTCCAAAATCACCAACGTCTATTTTGTTCCCACCCTTAAAGCGCTTGAAAACTGGTGCATCCGTGCAGGTTTTACCTCGTTTGAAGTGTTGGGCACGGTGGTAACGACATCGGATGAACAGCGTAAAACCGTGTGGATCGAATCCCAAAGCCTTGAAGATTTTCTCGATCCTGCCGATAATACCAAGACAGTAGAGGGGTATCCCGCACCGAAACGGGGATACGTACGGATTAAAAAAGGATAAGTTTGGCTACAGAACAAAACAAAAACAGCGATGATCTACAGATAGCGGTCAATTCTAACACGTCTCTCAATACACATGAGAGGATCAATACCGTTTACAGTGGTGAGGTGGTAAAGCTCGAATCGGGATATGCTAAGGTCTCTTTGGAGACCATCGAAGCAATGCGTGCCGATGAAGTAGGGTTGGTGCACGGCGGATTTATTTTCAGTGCCGCCGATTTTGCAGCGATGGCTGCGGTCAATGAACCGAATGTGGTTTTAGCCTCCTGTAACTGTCTCTTTTTAGCTCCGGTGAGAGTGGGAGACACTGTCACGTTTGAAGCAACCGAACACCAAAAAGAGGGGCGGAAACGTAACGTCACCGTTCGTGGATTTGTTCATGATATTAAAGTATTTGATGGGGAGTTTAAAACCGTCGTGACCGAGCGACATGTTCTCCGCCTTGATCTTATGAAAAACGTCGAGAAAGAGTCGTAAATCAGACGACTCTGAGCCAGTAGTCGACATTTCGAAGCTCTTTTCCGACACTGGTGGGATTGCCGTGCCCCGGATAGAGAGCTTTGTCCTCTCTCCATGTCGAAAACTTCTTTAAACTTTGACGCATTGCCTCAGCATCGGAGTAGGGGAAATCCCATCGCCCGATCGACCCTTCAAATAAAAAATCCCCGCTAAAGACCGCATCGCCGATCTCGATCATTGAACACCCTGGGCAATGTCCAGGAAAATGGTGGAATTTGACTTCGATACCGCCGATCTCAAAGGTTTGATCCCCTTCAACCTCGATATCGGGTGTAGAGGGGGGAAGCCCCGGCATCCAGCCACTGCTTTGGAGCAGCATCACATCCCCTTTGGGAGAGTATAGGGGAATATTTAGCCTTTTTTGGAGTTCGCTGTTGCTCCAAACATGGTCGAAATGACCGTGGGTATTGAGTATCGCGATCGGATTTTGGACATTTGCTATAATCCATTCGGTTGCCCCCATCCCCGGATCGATGATGATCTCTTTATCGTCCATTTTAACGATATAGCAGTTGGTTTGATAATCGCCCATCGGGCGCTTTAGAATTTCCATAAAGTTGCTCTTTTTTTAGTTCAATTTTAGCATAATAGCGTTTATTATTTATACCTTTGAGCCACTTGCAAATCTAAACCCGAAATGGTCCTCAAATCAGAATAGATACCGTAATTTTAGTTGAACAATTTCTCTTAGGCATCTGTTTTCGATTATTTTAGCCCATAGACCCTCTAAAAACTTCAATTTTGCTATTTTTTAAGTGTGCAAGAGTGTTGATGGGTACAGAAAACACTTTTTTTCATTACGCCCATCTCTTCTTGATAGCGCCATCATTAACTCCTTCGTTAATTATAATATTTTTGTATCATTCGAAAGTGTACCCATGTAAACCCTAATGCTTTTTAAATATTAATAATACTTATCTTATATGAATTATACACTACGCATTAAATCTCACATAATTATCACTGTTTTTCCCTTGAAAAGGTAGCGCAAAGGAACTTCTTTAAACCAAACTCGATCTTCTTTCCTTGTAATTTCTCACCCTCTTGTTGTTCGTCATCTGATGATCAAAAGAGATAAAGAAGTTTTCCGCTTGCGTACGGTGGACGCACTCGGACAGTTACAAATCAAAAAAACAAATCATAGGCATGATGCTTCATGTTACGTGAAGGGGTCTAACTGTTAATAATATATTAACAAATATTTACCCAAGACTCACTACAATACCAAATATTTTTCACATAGGTACCTCATGAATAAAGCTCTCTCACTGTTCGGCTCCATGAAAACGATGGCAGCCCTTATGCTTGTGTTTGCCATTGCTATCGGATACGCGACATTTATCGAAAACGATTACGGCTCTATGACGGCCAAAGCCGATATTTACAATGCACGTTGGTTTGAAATACTGCTTGGATTTTTGGCTATAAATTTGATCCTTAATATCATCAATTTTAAAATGGCGCGTAACGGGAAATGGCTCGTTTTCATTTTTCACGTCGCTTTTTTGATTATCCTCGTGGGTGCGGCGATTACGCGGTATATGGGTTATGAGGGGATGATGCATATCCGTGAGGGCGAGAGCAGCGATGTGATCGTGAGCGCCGAACCTTATGTATCTTTTAAAGTGGTAAAGGGTGATAAATCCTATGATTTTAAAGAGCAACTTTTCCTCTCCAAACGCTCGTCAAACTCATTTGAACGGACGTTGGAGGTAGAGGGAGAGCCAATCCATGTGAAACTCGACAGTTACATGGGAGATGCTCGTTATGAAGCGGTTGCCGATCCTAAAGGAGAGCCCCTCTTTAATCTGATGGTAACCGGAGCAGGGGGAGCGCAGCAGGTCTCTTTAAAACGTGGAGAATTTGTTGAAGCCAACGATGTTGTCATCGATTTTGATTCGAACAAAACGTTTGACAAACCGGTCATCGCTATCAGTGTAGAAGGAAAAAAAGCCTATTTAAGTGCCCCTATGGTATTGGGAACACTAAGTATGGATACTCAGCAAAGTTCGACTCTCAGTGCTGGAAAGCATGAAATGACTACTCGAACGCTGTTTCAAAGCACCCAAAGCGGATTTGTATTGCGTGAATTTTTCCCGAAAGCATCGATGAAACTAGTATCGGCGTCAACCAAAGAGAAAAAAGGTCCGATGATGCAGCAAGGGGGACAAGATGCGTTGAATCTCACTTTAACAAGCGGTGATAAAAAAGCGAGTACTGTTGTATTGGGCTCCGTGGGTGAAGTGGGAGAGAGCCAAAAAATTGTGTTAGGTGACATGCGTGTTGACGTATCGTACGGTTCGATCGAGCGAAAACTTCCGTTTGCAATCGGATTGCGCGATTTCGAACTTGAGCGTTATCCGGGTTCTATGTCGCCTTCATCGTATGCAAGCGAAGTGAGTGTTATCGATCCGGCTCATCAACAAAAATTTGATTTTAGGATCTATATGAACCATATTCTCGATTATCAAGGGTATCGATTCTTCCAATCCTCATTTGATCAAGATGAACGGGGAACTGTCCTCTCGGTGAATCATGATCCGGGGACGTTAATAACCTATATTGGCTATCTCCTTTTGGCGATCGGTATGTTTGGGGTGTTGATTGTCAAAACGGGTCGTTTTGCCGCACTGAATGAAAAACTCAAATCACTCAATGCCCAAAAAACTGCGGCATTATTTTTAGGGATGATGCTCATCTTAATGCAGGGAGATTTGAGGGCTTCAGATGTCGAAAATCCGGTGATCAAAACAGCAAAGGGATTCGATAGAGCCCACGCCGATAAATTCGGTCATTTGATCGTTCAAGATTTCAGCGGACGAATGAAACCGATGGATACCCTCACCCATGAGATATTGGCGAAACTAAACCGTAACGATACGTTTATGGGACTTTCATCCAATCAAGTGGTTTTGGGAATGATGTTACGACCCGACGCGTGGCGTGAAATTGCGATCATCCGAACGGGAGACAAAGAGATCAATAAACTGATCGGACTAAGCGAAAGTGCCAAAACAGCCGCTTTTTCACAGTTTTTTGAAGTACCGGATGAAATTGCGGGATATAAACTGGCTCAGTTGGTTGATGAAGCCAATCGCAAAGCTCCGGGTAAACGGAATAAATTTGATAAAGCTTTACTCCAAGTCGATGAACGGGTCAATGTTGCCTATATGGTTTATACCGGTTCATTGGTCCGAATGTGGCCGAAACCGAACGATACAAATCACAAATGGGATGCAACGATTGAAGCGTTGCAGACGATGGAGCCTAAAGAGGCTGAAATGGTTCGTTTATTGGCGATCGGCTATTTTGCTTCTGTCGATGAGGCGATGAAAAGCGGTGACTGGAGTAAAGCGGACGAAGCACTGGGACGCATCGAGAAATACCAACGTTTTGTGGGGGCTAGCGTCTATCCGAATGAGACGAAAACAAAGGTTGAAATCCTTTATAACAAAGCGAATATTTTCGAGCAGTTGTGGCCGCTCTATTTTGTGGTCGGGTTTACGCTGTTGATTCTGTCATTCATTAAAATTATCAAATCGGGGTTTCGAGCAGAGTGGATCAGTAACGTATCATTTGGATTATTAGTTTTGTTCTTTCTCGCTCATACCGCCGGATTGGGGATGCGTTGGTATATTTCCGGACACGCACCGTGGTCGAACGGCTATGAGTCGATGATCTATATCGGATGGGCAAGCGTACTGGCAGGATTTATCTTCTCACGCCGATCAGTGATGACGATGGCGGCAACGTCGATTATGACGGGACTTATCCTCTTTGTCGCCCATCTCAACTGGATGGATCCGCAGGTTACGAATCTCGTTCCAGTACTCCAGTCCTACTGGCTCAGTATTCACGTATCGATGATTACGGCGAGTTACGGCTTCCTTGGGCTTGGAGCATTATTGGGGATGATTACATTGATATTGTTTGTCCTCAAAAACAGTGATAATAAAGATCGCCTCAATCTTGCGATCAAGGAGCTTAGTGCGATCAACGAAATGAGCCTCATCGTCGGATTGGTGCTTCTCACTGTTGGAAACTTCCTCGGAGGAGTGTGGGCAAACGAGAGTTGGGGGCGTTACTGGGGCTGGGATCCGAAAGAGACATGGGCATTGGTCACGATCCTCGTCTATGCCGTCGTAATCCATTTGCGCTTTATCAAAGGGGCGTATAGCGACTATATTTTCAGCGTCATATCGCTATTGGCGTTCACTTCGGTATTGATGACCTATTTCGGAGTAAACTACTATTTGGCGGGTCTTCATTCGTATGCCAAGGGCGACCCTGTTCCGGTTCCCGATTTCGTACCGTGGACCTATGCTGTGATTGCAATTGTGATCGCTATGGCCTATCCGAAACGAAGCACCAAATAGGGGAGGAGGGTTATTTAAACCACCCCTTTACTTTTTCGAATACCGATTCAAACAACGATTCGTGGGGTTTGGATTCTATGCCGAAACTCTCTTGGAGTTTGTGCAATAACTCTTCTTGTTCACTGTTAAGGCGACTGGGATAGGTTAGATGTATCTGAGCAATCAGATCACCTTTACCGCGGCCGTGTACATCGGCGATCCCCTCACCGCGGAAACGGTATTGTTGGGTATCTTTGGTGCCGGTTTCGAGTTCGAGGGTGAGTTCCCCGCTCAGTGATGGGATGGTGATGCTTTCACCCAAAACCGCTTGGGTAAAAAATACCGGAACTTCGAGATAGATATCGTTGCCGTTGCGGATAAAATGGCTATCCTCTTCGACCTCGAACGTAACGTAGAGGTCGCCTCTCACACCACTTTTTCCGGTATTACCGCGTCCCGATACCCGTAGACGGTGGCCTGAATCGATCCCTGCGGGAATTTTGACTTTGACGCTCTCTTTGGTCTCGGTGTAGCTTTTTCCTTTACAATCCGGACATTTCTCGCTTGCTATCGTCCCTTCGCCGTGACATACTGGACAGGTTTGAGAAAAGGTCATGAACCCTTGTCGCATGTAGACTTGCCCTTTGCCGCCACATTGACTACAAGTGGTTACCTTACCCTCTTTAGCCCCAGTCCCTTTGCACGTTTTACACGAACTTTTCGTTGTAAACGTTACCTCTTTTTCGCAACCGAAAACAGCTTCTTTAAAACTGACGCGTATCTCAATACCCATATCGAGCGGAAATTTATCGCTCTGTGTACGTGATTGGCGACGTCCCCCTCCGGCAAAACCGTTGAACATCTCCTCAAAAATACTTCCCAAATCGTCAAATCCTCCGCCTGATCGGCGTCCGACTCCCCCTTGAAGCCCCTCTTTGCCGTAGCGGTCATAGATAGCGCGTTGTTGGTTATCGCTGAGAACCTGATACGCTTCGTTGCAAAGTTTGAATTTATGCTCAGCATCGGGATCATCGGGATTACGGTCGGGATGGTAGAGTTTTGCCATTTTGCGGTACGCTTTTTTGATTTCGTCAACGCTAGCATTTTTAGTGATCTCTAAAATTTCATAATAGCTCAATTCTTCCACGCAATAACTCCAAAAGGTTTTTTGAGCGCAATTATACCATGAGAAAAAGAGTGTTAGCTTAATTGAGTGTTTATGACTAAACTATTTTTGATACTTCCTTTGCTACAATACGCTTATGAAACGTTCCTTAGAGAAATTTAATCGCCTCGTCGATGCCCTTCAGCAACTCCCCACCGTCGGGCAAAAATCAGCGACCCGCTTAGCCTACCACATGGTGATGCATGACAGTTTTGGAGCACTCAAGCTCGCTCATGCGATCGAAAACGCCATTGCAAGCCTCAAAAAATGTCGTTCGTGTGGAGGTCTGAGTGAAGATGAACTTTGCTCCATTTGCAGCGATGAGCGACGTAACCACGAAATCCTCTGTATTGTTGAAAATGCCAAAGATATTTTGACGTTTGAAGAGAACGCTCTTTTTGACGGTCGTTATTTTGTTTTAGACTCTATCGAAGAACTCGATATCTCTCATCTGCGCGGGATTATCCAAAGCGGGATCAAAGAGGTGATTTTTGCCCTTACACCCTCAATTGCCAATCAAGGGGTGATGCTTTACATCGAAGATAAATTAGTCGATTGCGATGTCCGATTTAGCCGTATCGCACAGGGGGTTCCGACGGGAGTGAGTTTAGAAAACGTCGATATCCTCTCACTCACTAAAGCTCTCGAAGATCGGGTGAGCATCTAATGCTTGGCAGATCGCCCAGCAATTATTTTTTGAAAATACTTCCTAAAACGCCCCGAATGATGGCGCGTCCCAGCTGAGAACCGATGGCACGGGCGGCTGATTTGGCAAGCGCTTCGACGGCACTTTCGCGGTTACTCTCTCTTTTGGATACTTTTTCTTCCGATTTGATGGATTCTTGTTTTGTTTTGTACGCTGCCTGCTCTTTGAGTCGTTTGGTGAGATGTTCATAGGCTGAGAGGCTATCAATACTCTGATCATAGGTATCGCCGACGATCGATGCACCCATGAGCTCTTGACGTTCCTCGGCTGTAATGGGTCCGATATGGGATAACGGAGGGATAATAAGGGCGCGTTGAGTGATGCTGGGGGCACCTTTGTCATCTAATAAGGATACGAGAGCCTCGCCGACACCGAGTTCCATCAATGCCGTTTTTTCATCAAATTCTTCATTATCCCGCATTGTTTCAGCGGCGGCACGAACCGCTTGCTGATCTTTTGGGGTGAAGGCACGGAGGGCATGTGCGATTCGGTTCCCCAGCTGCGCCGCTATTTTTTCGGGGATATCGTTGGGATGCTGGGTGATGAAATAGATCCCGACCCCTTTGGATCGGATCAGACGGACAACCTGTTCGATTTTTTTGATCAACACATCGGGTGCATCATTGAAAAGTAAATGCGCTTCATCGAAAAAGAAAAGGAGTTTCGGCTTTTTGGAATCACCCGCTTCGGGGAGGGTTTCGAAAAGTTCGGAGAGGATCCATAGCAACAAAGAGGCGTAAAGTTTCGGCGTATTCATCAGTTTGGTGGCATCGAGGAGATTGACCACCCCTTTGCCATCAACGGTTTGGATCAGATCGTCAATGTTGAGCATCGGTTCGCCGAAGAGTTGGTCCGCCCCCTGAGATTCCAGCGAGAGGAGGGCGCGTTGGATAGCTCCGATTGAAGCGGTAGAGACGTTGCCGTAGTTGAGACTCAGCTCTTTGGATCGTTCTCCGATGTTTTGGATCATGGCGCGGAGATCTTTGAGATCAAGCAGAGCAAGCCCCTCATCGTCAGCCACTTTGAATGCCAAATTCAAAACGCCGCTTTGGGTTTCGTTGAGCCCTATAAGACGAGAGAGGAGCAATGGTCCCATATCGCTGATGGTGGCACGCAAACGATGCCCTTGCTCTCCCCATACATCCCAAAAGGTTACGGGACAGCCAGTATAAGCGGCTTCTAATCCCATCTGATTGAGCCGCTCGGCTACTTTGGGATTGTTTCCCCCTTTTGAGGCGATTCCGCTAAGGTCTCCTTTGATGTCGCTGACAACACAGGGGACTCCCATAGAAGAGAACGTTTCGATCACTTTTTGGAGGGTAATCGTTTTCCCGGTTCCGGTTGCACCGGTGATAAGCCCGTGACGATTTGCCATCGAGGGGAGGAGGGTTAAATATTCGTCACCGGCTTTGGCGATAGCGTATTCTGCAGACATGGAACCCCTTTATCGCTTTGGTTTGCGTTGTGCTTCGATCAAACGACGGTTATTCATCATCATCGATTCGATCTCTTTGGCATTTTTATCATTATAAACTTGCTCAACTTGCAATGCACCGTGAGCATAGACCTCTTTGTAAAACTCTTCGAGAGAAGAGCCTTTGGGCTTGTGAACATGTGAACCGAATAGAGAGAAAGAGATTTTCGGTTTGGTTTTGGGGGTATATTTTGCCAATATCGCTTCGCTTGCTTTATTGATTCGCATAGACATTCTCGGTTGCTAAAATGGTTATTTAAATAAGCAATTAGCGTACCTAAAATCCCTCATTTAGAACACACCATAGCCGTTCAATCTCTTTGTCATCCAAAAAGAGGGTTGAAGCGTGGCTATAAAGCCATTCAATCCCCTTTTGGTTAATAGAAAGAGTGTGGGAGCAATGGCGATGTGCGGGTAAAAAAGCACGTATAAGTGAAATATCCTCTTCGATGGGGAGATCGCAAAAAAAACAGTTCAGTTCACGATGGAGTCTCCCCTCATAATCGAGCAATCGGACATAGGACTCGATCGCTACCCGTTTGGGATTTTGCTCTTTCCATCGAACCGATGCGTCGTTGAGAAGTTCGAAATAAAAACTGCCGATCGATTCGGAATCTTTGAGGTGGGGGTAAAAGAGGGTGATGAATTGCTGCCAAAGTCGTAGTCGTTCATACTGACCCATCCAACTAAATCCCAAATGGATCACATCTTTCATGCGCGGTATGGAAGATTTGAGAGAATGTTCCGATTCGAAGTCAATTTTAAATCCCATATTGATCGGAGAGTGACGCGCTCCGTAGAAACGATAAAGGGTTGTTAAGTTTTCCTCCGATATGATAGTGACGATCATGTCTTCTTCACGTGATCGTGCGAGTTTGATGATATAGCCTTGCATTTTTGATTCTACTCTACACGCTTACTTTTTTATTCTTCATAGTTAGAGTAATTTTAACCTCTTTTAACCTAACAATCGATAAAATAAAAAAATTTCATCCCTCTTTAAACTAAGAATGTTTAAAAAGAGATTAAAAAATACAAATTTGTCGGAATTATCCGGTGAAAGGTGACGATTAGAGTGGAATACCAAGACCTATTACGATCATTTAAAGATAACTGCGGATTCGGTTTGATTGCGAACATCAAAAACCGTCCTTCGCATGAAAACTTGGAAAACGCTATTACCGCATTGGAGCGTATGATGCACCGTGGAGCTGTAGCGGCTGACGGTAAGACAGGAGATGGGAGCGGGTTGCTCCTCTCCATGCCTCATGAATTTATGCGTGCAACGGCTACTGAAGTGGGAGTAGAGCTTCCTGAAATGTACGCTGTAGCGGTGGTATTTACCCGTGATGCGTCGAATCTGGAGGTATTTGAAAAAATTTGTAATGCCAATGATCTCAAAGTAGTATTAAACCGCACCGTACCGGTCGATACGAACGCACTGGGAGAACAAGCCCTCAGTACGCTCCCCTCAATCCACCATATTTTTATCACACCGAACTCGCTTATGGCGACCCAACGGTTTGACGCATTGCTCTATCTGAGCCGTAAAGAGATCGAGCATGCCTTGGTTAACGATGCCGATTTTTATATCCCGTCGATGTCTGCACGTGTCGTATCGTACAAAGGGTTGATTATGCCAACCCACATCAAAGAGTTTTATACCGATTTGCAAGACGAAAATTTTAAAATCTCTTTTGCCCTCTTTCACCAACGTTTTTCTACCAATACATTGCCGAAATGGCGTTTGGCTCAACCATTCCGTGCGATTGCCCACAACGGTGAGATCAACTCGGTTGAAGCCAACCGTTTTAACGTAGCGGTTAAATCCGAGTCAATCAAAAGTGACGTCTTTACCGACGAAGAGATTGCGCGTCTTTTACCGATTCTCCAGCCGGGTGCCTCGGACAGTGCAAGTGCTGATAACTTTTTTGAATTTTTGATCGCCAACGGGATGGATTTTTTCAAAGCGGCTCGTGCCGTCATCCCCGCACCATGGCAAAATGCTCCGCACATGGATCCTCAGCTCAGGGCGTTTTACGAGTACCACTCTACCGTGTTTGAAGCGTGGGATGGTCCTGCAGCGTTTTCATTGACGGATGGACGCTACATCGGGTGTGTCCTTGATCGTAACGGTTTGCGCCCTTCTAAATACATCATCACTCATGACGATACCCTTTTGATCGCTAGTGAATACGGGGTGATCGATATTAGTGAAGATCAGATCAAAGAGCGCGGACGCCTTCAGTCGGGGCAAATGATCGGTTTGGATCTGAAATTCGGGAAAGTACTCAAAGACGAAGACATTAATCAATATCTAAAATCCTCAAACCCATACATGAAATGGCTTAATGATCACATGATCTATCTTCAAGAGCATGTGGAAGAGCAATACGTCACCCGCTGTGAGTACGACGATAGCAATATTGTTGAACGCCAACGCTATTTTAATATTACCCAAGAGGTGATCGAGCAAGTGATTGAGCCGATGATTCGCGAGGGAAAAGAGGCCGTTGGATCGATGGGTGATGATACTCCGCTGGCGGCGTTCAGCTCTGTTCAACGTCATTTCAGCGATTATTTCAAACAACGTTTTGCCCAAGTGACCAACCCGCCGATCGACCCGATCCGTGAAAAAGTGGTTATGAGTTTGAATACTGGATTTGGCGAAACACACAACATTTTGGATGAAATCCCGACACATGCGCACCGTTTGAAGGCAATCTCTCCGATTGTCACCCGTGAAAAGCTCGATGTACTCAAATCGTTCGGGGACAAAAAATCGCCTCGCTATCAGTCGTTTTATACTAATGGCACCTTTTCAACCGCATTTAGCGGCGCATTGAAACCTGCGCTTGAAGCGTTGGTCGCTCAGGTGATCAAAGCGGTACGCGAAGAGGGTGTTCGCATTGTCATCCTCGATGACAGCTGTTTTGATAAAGAGCACAAAGTGATTCCGATGGCGATGGCGGTAGGGCGTATCAGTCGTGCGTTGTTGGATGCAAAAATCCGCCATTTGGCATCGATTGTCGCGTGTACCTCCGAGGTGATCGATTCGCACGGTGCGGCAATACTCATCGCTTACGGTGCGAGCGCGATCTATCCGTCGTTGCTGTTTGCGACGGCAGCATCTCATATTGATCAGCACAAAAATGAAATCAGTTGCTCCGAAGCGTTCAAATCGATCCATCATGCTCTCAATGCCGGACTTCTGAAAATTATGTCAAAAATGGGTATCTCAACGATCGCATCGTATCGTAACTCAGGATTGTTCGACGTGATCGGATTGAGTCGTGAAATCGTGCATGAATGTTTTGGAGAATCACACGTGATGATTCCTGGGCTCAGCTATGAAGATATCGATGCGCGGTTGGAACGAAATCATAAAGACGCGTTTGAGGTTAACGGCTTCAACCGTATTTTTCCTCTCAAAATCGGTGGGTACTACAAATTTTACAACGGTCAAGAGCACCACGATTTCAATCCGGATGTGATCCATGCGATCCACAAGGTCTCCAAAACGGGCAAACGCGAAGACTTTGATAAATTGAGCGCTCTCATTAACGGTCGCGGTCAAAAATTTATCCGCGATTTCTTTGAATTTAAATCGGATCGCTCTCCTATCGACATCAGCGAAGTTGAACCGAAAGAGGCTATTTTTAAACGTTTTGCTTCGGCGGCAATGTCACTGGGGTCTATCTCTCCGGAAGCGCACGAGTGTTTGGCGGTAGCGATGAACACCATCGGTGCTCAAAGTAACTCGGGTGAAGGGGGAGAAGACGCTGCACGTTTCGGAACCCTCAAAAATTCGAAAATCAAACAGGTTGCATCGGGACGCTTTGGGGTCACTCCGGCGTACTTACGCTCAGCCGAAGAGATTCAGATCAAAATAGCCCAAGGGGCAAAACCGGGTGAGGGTGGACAGTTGCCGGGTCACAAAGTTAGCGGTCTGATTGCACGTCTTCGTTACACAATGCCGGGAGTCACCCTCATTTCACCTCCGCCTCATCACGATATCTATTCGATCGAGGATCTAGCACAGCTTATTTTTGATATGAAACAGGTCAATCCAAATGCGACGGTAGCGGTCAAATTGGTCTCCTCTGCGGGTGTTGGTACGATAGCGGCTGGTGTTGCCAAAGCGTATGCCGATAAAATCATCATCTCCGGCGGTGATGGCGGTACCGGTGCGGCTCCGCTCACCTCGATCAAATTCGCGGGGAATCCGTGGGAACTTGGGCTCTCCGAAGCTCATAACGCCCTTAAAGCGAACAACCTACGCGGATTGGTTCATGTACAAACCGACGGCGGACTCAAAACAGGGATGGATATTGTCAAAGCGGCCTTGTTGGGTGCTGAGAGTTATGCGTTCGGTACGGGTGCATTGACGATTATTGGGTGTAAAATGCTCCGCATCTGTCACGTCAACAAATGTTCGGTTGGTATTGCAACCCAAAACGAAAAACTCCGTAGCGAGTATTTTGAGGGGACGGTTGAGCAGTTGATCAACTATTTTACCTATTTGGCCGAAGATGTCCGTAAGATTATGGCTCAGCTTGGTTATAAAACCATGGAAGAGTTGATTGGACGGAGCGATTTACTTCAAGTGATCGACAATGAGTTTGCGAAAAAATTCGATTTCAGCTCGATCCTTCACCGCGAAGAGGGGGTTAATACGTGCCAATCAGCGAGTAATGAACCGTTTGATCTGAACGAATTTGAGCAGGATGTTTTGGCCGAAGCGATGGATGCGATTAAAAATCCCGATCGTCCGGTCAAAATCGTCCGAGATATCTGTAACCTAAACCGCAGCTTCGGTGCCCGTATCAGCGGTGAAATCGCCCAATACTACGGAGATGCAGGTCTCAAAAATAACACGATCAAAATCAATCTCAAAGGGATCGCGGGTCAAGCACTCGGAGCATTCCTTATTAACGGTGTCTCTATCCGCCTCGAAGGGGTAGCGAACGATTATATCGGCAAAGGGATGCACGGCGGTAAAATCGTCATCCGCTCCCAAAATCAAGGGGAAGCGTTCAGTGCCGGCGGTAACACTTGTCTGTATGGTGCGACAGGGGGTAAATTGTTCATCTCCGGTTCGGTCGGCGAGCGTTTCGCGGTTCGTAACTCTGGAGCATTGGCGATCGTCGAGGGGACGGGAGACAACGCGTGTGAATACATGACCGGAGGGGTTGTGGTGATTCTCGGTAAAACGGGCATCAATTTCGGTGCTGGGATGACAGGCGGTTTTGCATTTGTCTACGATTCGGATCACAGTTTTGTCGAAAACGTCAACCGTGAACTCATCGATGTGCTCCGTATCGATACCGATGATGGTGATGAAGCTCGTCACTATCTCAAACGTTTGTTAAAAGAGTATGTTGCTGAAACCGAAAGTGAAATGGCGCAAGAGTTGCTTAAAAACTTCCGTGTCGAAATTCGTAATTTTTGGCTTATCCGTCCAAAAAACTTAACCAAATTGCCACTCAATCCGGATAAAGGGGATTAATTAGTATGAGAGAATTTTTAACGATTGAGCGAATCGATCCTACCAAGCGCTTGGTATTACAACGTCTTAAAGATTTCAGCGAAATTTACGAACCGATGAGCGCCAGCGACGCTACGCCACAGAGTGATCGGTGTATCCAATGCGGTGATCCATTTTGTTTGAACAAGTGTCCGTTGCACAATTATATCCCACAATGGCTCAAGGCGGTTGCAGAGAAAGATTTGGCGTTTGCGTTCAAACTCTCCAATGAGCCCTCACCGTTTCCCGAAGTGATGGGGCGTGTTTGTCCGCACGATCGATTGTGTGAAGGGGACTGTACTCTCAATGACGGTCACGGTGCGATTACCATCGGTGGAGTTGAGACATTTATCAACGAAGAGGGATTCAAGCAAGGTCTTAAACCATTTTTTCCGGGGGTGACTACGGATAAAAAAGTGGCGGTAATCGGTTCAGGTCCTGCGGGACTCTCTGCGGCTACCTATTTGCTCCGCTCAGGTATTGCTGTTACGATGTACGAGCGCTCAGACCGTGCGGGAGGATTGTTGACCTACGGTATCCCGAATTTCAAATTGGATAAAAAAGTGGTTGAGCGTCGTGTCAACCTCCTCAAAGAGGCTGGTTTGACCCTAATCACTGAGTGCGAAGTGGGAAAAGATATCGAGTTCGATGCTATTGCCAACCAGCATGATGCTGTTTTTATCGGTATCGGCGCCACCAAAAGCAAAGGGGCAAACATTACGGGGGAGAACGCCTCCAATGTATTCACCGCGATGGAATATCTCACTGCGATCCAGCGTAAAAATTTTGGTCTCACCTATGATAAAAAATTCGATTTCAAAGATCTCGATGTTGTCGTAGTAGGGGGTGGTGATACCGCTATGGACTGTGTCCGTACCGCAAAACGCGAAGGGGCTAAAAACGTCACCTGTCTTTATCGCCGTGACGCGCACAATATGCCAGGTTCGGTCAAAGAGTATAAAAACGCTATCGAGGAGGGGGTTGATTTTACATTCAACGCTTCTCCTAAAGAGGTGATCCTAAACGAGAGCGGCAAAGCGGTCGGTATCCATATGGCGAAAACAGTTTTGGGTGCCAAAGACGAATCAGGACGCCAAAAAATGGAAGAGGTCAAAGGGGGCGATTTCAACGTCAACGCTGACGTGATTATCATGGCGTTGGGCTTTGATCCGTGTGTTCCTGCTTTCTTGGCGGAAAACGGCATCGAAGTAAACAGCTGGGGCGGTATCGTCCTCAACGATAAACATGAAACAACGACGGCGGGAATCTACGCCGGCGGAGATTGCTATCGCGGAGCCGATTTGGTCGTTACCGCAGCGTTTGACGGATAACTATTGAGACGCTGAAAAGTTTATTGTAGAGATGAAAGAATCATCGGAATTTATTCACGCATCGATTCAGGCGTGTCACGAGATCGCCTCTTTGATTAAAGAGGGGAGTAATAGCTTATTTGAGCTGCATGAGCAAGGGTTTGGGGGAGATATCAGCAACGGTATCGATCTCAAAGCCGAAAAAATCTGTTTTAAACATCTTTCCCCCTTCGGGTCGGTTTTTTCCGAAGAGAGTGGATGGATGTCTCCACAATCGACTACTAATATTTATCTCGATCCGATTGATGGAAGCGACAATTTTATCTCTCGTCTTCCCTATTATGGTGTTTCTATTGCCCGTGTCGTTGATGGTACGACAACTGAAGCCTTAGTCTGCAATCTTGCCAACGGAGATGTGTTTGTCCGAACAGAGAATGAGTATTACCGCACTTCCCTCACAGAGAGCAACGTTAAAGAGACGATTATCACCAATGGATCGGCAAAAATCGGTCTTTTTGAAAAAGCGCCGGAACACCCTGAATTAGTCCGAAAACTGATGGCACAAAAGCTCAAATTCAGATCCCCCGGGGCACTGGCTCTCTCATTGGCGTATGCCCCTTATGTGAAATATGTGCTATTTTTGGGTACAATGCGACCTTACGATATCCAAGCAGGGCTATATCTTAGCAAACATCTTTATGTGTTTAATGATGATCGATATATCCTGATATGTGCGGATAAAACGCTTTTTGAGCAGATACGTTTGATTGTAGAAAAGGAGTATTTTTGAGCCTATTTAACCTGTTCGGGGACTCCAAAAAGAAAAAACAACCCACCAAAAGCGAGGCTCCGTCTCACTGGGTAAAATGCCCCTCGTGTCAGTCGTTGATGTACTACAAAGAGATTGAAAAGCAAAATCACGTTTGTCCCAAATGCGGACATCACCTCCGAATTGGGGTCAAAGAGCGCCTTGCTCTCATCGCCGATGAGGGGAGCTTTGTCGAATGTGACGCTAATCTCCGTCCTGTCGATCCGTTGAACTTTGTCGATAAAAAGAGTTATGCGGCACGCGTCGAAGAGGGATATGCAAAAAACGGTACCTATTCTTCCGTAATGAGTGGAGAGTGTACGATCAACGATGTCCCGACGCAACTGGTCGTATTTGATTTCAACTTTATGGGGGGGTCATTAGGATCGGTTGAGGGGGAAAAAATCGTACGTGCGGTTAATCGTGCACTTGAAAAGCGTCAAGGGTTGATCATTGTCAGTGCCAGCGGTGGTGCGCGGATGCAGGAGAGTACGTTTTCTCTGATGCAAATGTCCAAAACTTCTGCGGCTTTGGCAAAACTCTCCGATGCGAAACTCCCGTATATCTCACTTTTGACCGATCCAACAATGGGGGGTGTGAGTGCCTCTTTTGCAACACTAGGAGATATCATCATTGCCGAGCCTGGGGCGTTGGTCGGCTTTGCCGGTCAGCGTGTTATTAAGCAAACCATCGGTAGCGATTTACCCGATGGGTTCCAGCGTGCCGAGTTCTTGCTCGAAAAAGGTTCTATCGATATGATCGTGGAACGGAGTGAACTCAAAGAGACTCTCAGCGACATGCTTAGATTGCTTCTTCCTCAATGACAAAACTTTACGCCCTTTGCGATGTCGATATGATTCGACAAAGCGGGAGTGATCTTGCCGCTTTTGTCGCTCGTGCTACATCTCTCGGTGCTGAAGTGCTTCAATACCGTAACAAACGCGGCGATATCGCCTCTATCAAATCCGATTTGATCGCTTTGCGTAAGTTTTGGAACGGGTTTTTAATCGTTAACGACCATTATGAACTCTCCGGTTTTTGCGATGGCATCCACATCGGTCAAGAAGATCTTTACGCGATTAATCCGATCCCCTCCCGTGCGATAAAAATTCTCAAAATGGCGATCGGTGAAGATAAAATCATCGGACTCTCTACGCATAATATTCACGAAATTGAAATTGCCAATACTCTGGATATCAACTATGTTGGTTTGGGTGCTTATCGCTCCACCGATACAAAATCGGATGCCAAAGTGTTGGGTGAGTCGCTCGACGCCATTGCCGCATACTCCAAACACCCTGTTGCGGCGATCGGTGGAGTAAGGTTGGATGATTATTTTGAGCATGTGACTTATCGAGTTATAGGATCGGGATTGTTATGAACATTTCGATTATCACGATAGCGAAAAAAGAGCGTTCACTCTATGATCCTCTTTATCAAGAGCAGATGAAAATGATCTCCCGTTTTGCCAAAGTAGAGGATATCGAGCTGTTTCCCAAAGACGTTGTCAAGGCTCATACGATTAGTCCTGAAGCCTCTCAAGCGGCGTATTCGAAATTATTATCTCCAATGTTGGGTAGAAATTACTCGATTGCGTTGCATCCTGAGGGAAAGAAACTGGATAGTTTTGCATTTAGTAAGCTTATAAGTGATAAAATCTCGGTGCAATTTTTTATCGGTGGGGCGTATGGCTTTGAAAAAAGCTTTGTAGAACGGTGCGATGTTGCTATTAGTCTCTCTGAGATGACGATGAGTCACAAAATCGCCAAAGCTGTTTTATTGGAGCAGATATACCGTGCCTATTCTTTAGCAGCAAACCATCCGTATCACAAATGAGGAGCATTGATGAGAGACCATGAGTTGCATTATTTCGAGGAAATATTGTTGACGCGAAAAGCTCAGATTATCAAAAATCTAACCGGTGTTGAAAGCGAAATGAATCAGTTGCGTGATATGGAACTTAACGACGAAGGTGATTATGCTTCTGCAAGCAATGACAATTTAGTTGAGAATGCGATCGGTTTTCAGCAAATGCATGAACTCGAAGAGATTGAGATGGCATTGGAAAAAATCAAAACCAAGCAGTACGGTATTTGCGAAATGTGTGAAGATGAGATCGGTTTTCAGCGCTTAAAAGTGAAACCGCATGCGAAATATTGTATCGTATGCCGACCGATTGTCGAAAAAAATAAACACTAAATCGGGGGGAGAGAATGCAACTAAAACGCTACACTATCGCATCTTTTATCTTGATGATTTTAGTCGCTATGGCGGTCTATTCCATTGATAACGGAACAATTTCATTTGATTTGTTAGGGATCCATTTTCCAAATCTTCCGATCGCTTTTTGGGTAGTGGTACCGCTTGTTATCATGTATTTGGCGAGTTTGCTTCACATGGGTGTTTATGCACTTGTCGGAAATTATAAACTGCGCCGTTTAGATAAAGATCACGAAAAAATGATTGACGCATTGCGCGATTCGTTGCTCGGTGTGAGTGAGCGCAACTACGCTTACAAAAGCAACGCCTACAAACTGATGGGAAAATTGATCGATAACTCGATGATCATACCGTATGAAACTCTTCGTTCTATCGGTAATGAAAAGATCGATGAAGCGCTTCAATTGATGCGGGATGTCAAAGAAAAGAAAAATGTGGATATCAAAAAATTCCATTTGCCTTCAACCTCTTCAATCGTGATTCAAAATAACCTAAACCGTTTTGAACGTGGTGAGATAGATGCAGACAGCATTCTGTCTCGACCGGAGAGCTACGGTGAAATCGTTTGC
Organism: Sulfuricurvum sp.; assembly: GCA_014764075.1. Taxonomy (GTDB): domain Bacteria; phylum Campylobacterota; class Campylobacteria; order Campylobacterales; family Sulfurimonadaceae; genus Sulfuricurvum. Next base: position 697 of record JACXUE010000001.1, on the reverse strand, counting down.
GCTAAAGCCTATGAATCGTATGTTAAAACCGCTTCGGTCGGATCGGTCATGAAATTCAAACACCTTTTCACCAAAGCATCGTTGCTCGATTTTGTTCAACGGATCAATGCAAGTGAAAACGGCATTCAAATCAGCAACGATGAGCTGGTCTCTATTTTCTCTGGGTTGAAACTTGAGACCAAAGATTGGATCAATCTTTCTCAGGCGATGTCAAAAAATATGCTCCCTGAACAACGTATTCGTCTTTTTGAGATGTTGAGCGAAAACAATGACGATGCTATGGAAGGGTATCTTTACACGTTGTATGATTTTCAAATGATCGATACGGCGAATGAGATTTTGAATAATACGTCTAACAATGATTATCTGATTTTCAAAGCGTATCGAGATTTGAAAAAAGCGAACAAGCACTACGATATTGCTATCTTCCTCAACCGCAGTTAACTTTTGTTTAACGTGCCGCTATGGCACTGAAGCTTCGCCCAAAAGGGCGAAAATAATCGTCTTGCAGGTACACAATGACATCCAAACTTGATTTTTCTAACCCCATCTACGCATTAGCTCCGCTAGCCGGATATACCGATCTGCCGTTTCGCAACGTGGTCAAAAAATTCGGTGCCGATTTGACGGTGAGTGAGATGCTCAGCTCCAATGCCCTTGCATACGGATCGGCAAAAACCCTCAAAATGCTCGAGCG
>JACXUE010000090.1 GCA_014764075.1 Sulfuricurvum sp. | reverse complement strand
CGGTAGACGAATCCGGCACCGTTACCCATATCCATAACGCAGAGGATATTGAGGTGATATTTGTATCCTTGTTTCTTTGCAGCTTTACCCATATAGGCGATGGCGCTGTTGTGGGCGGCGTTGCGCGCCATTACCTCGGCGATATGCCCTTGTTTGGCTTTCCAATCGGGTCCCTCTAACGCAGCCGCATCGCCAATGGCGTACCACCCTTCGACCCCCTCGATTTCGCAGTAATCATTGATCCGTATGAATCCGGTAGAATTTTTTGGCAAATCCGATTCTTTGATCAAGCTATGCGCATCGCCTGCGGGGATAAACATTGTCAGATCGCTCTTTAGGATAGTGTCGTCTTCAAAGACAACTTTGTCCTCCTCGAAGCGTTTGATTTTTTTGCCGTAGCGGGCATCAAAACGGTTGCGTTTAAACATCGACTGCATCATAGAGAGGGCTTTTTTTCCCATCCGTGCTCCGGGTTCTGCCATGGGGGCGAAAAAGGTCATCTCGAAATTATTACGTATTCCGAGTTTCTTGAGGCGGTGGTGGAGGTTGAAAAAGAGCTCAAACCCCGGACCTCCACGCACGGCACTTGGATCGTTTGGATTACCTCCGAAACCAAAAGCTATTTTGCCTGAGCCTTTGGCAATCAATGTATCGATTTTATCACGCAACAAAAGGGATTGCTCTGGCGCACCGCAGATTGAAAGGGTGTGCTCAATCCCGTTGTGGTGAACTTTGGAAGCGCCGATTGCGATCACGAGATGATTGCATTGTCTCTCGCCCTCGTTTTCGAGGGTTATGGTTTTGGTAGAGGCAGAGATAGCCTTGACCCGATCGACGGTTAATGTAAATCCATGACGAGCGGCGATTTTATCGAGCGAATAGTTGACGTCATTATAATCGATTGTCCGGACGGGGATCCAGATGGCAATAGGGTAAATAAACACATCGCTGCGATCACTGATGAGCTCAACCTCAAACCCCTCTTTGCGATAGTAGATTGCCGCTTCGACTCCCGCTATTCCGCCACCGATAATCACAACGTTTTTCATCAAATTCACCCCATTAGTAGCTATTAATACAAATTATTAAAATACCACATTATAATAGGTAGATATTATAATACTATATGGCGCTTAAGTCAAGAATAGTGATTGTTTTCAGCGTCATTTTGAGATGAATTTGTACACCATTTTTCGTAGCATATGGATTGTATAACGGATAAATGTTAGAATTAGGTAGATTGCGATGGAGAATAAAAAGGGGTGCCAGTAGGCACCTTGAGATACAAGAGTATCGAATCGTGCGGTCGGAGTGCTCAAAAGATCGGGGTGAACCCCTAGAGCCGTTAAGACGAAAATCGCAGCTAACAGCGCGACCTCTTTTTGCCAAGACATATTACATCAATCCCCGCATCATCAAATGCCAGTACATTGGTTTGAGCATATAGAGATCAAACGCCCACCAGATCCAGCGCTCTTCACCAACCGCAAGCGGGAAAGATGGAGCCGCACCGAGGTAGTTGAACTCGGCGAGGATGATTTTACCATACTGGGTTTTCAGTGGACACACGGTATAGCCGTCGAATTTTTCGGTGAGGGCTTTTTTCTCCATCTGCGCGATGAGGTTGGCAACCATAATCGGTCCGTGATGGCGTGCACTTCCCCCTGTTTTACCGAGAGGAATGCCGCAAACGTCTCCGATACCGAAAACATTCGGATAGCGGTTGTGCTGAAGTGTCTCTTGGTCTACTTCGAGCCATCCGGCTGCTGTCCCTTTTTGCCATGCTAACGGAGAATTTTTCACCGCATCGGGGGCGCTCATCGGAGGGACAATGTGGATAAAATCGTACTCCATAGGAATGCGAATCGTCTCTTCAATCATTTCGTACTCTTCGAGATCCTCATCGTATGCCCCTTGGGTTAGTTTTTTGGTTTCAAAGGTGGCGATTTTTTTCTCCGCATCGATCGCAACAAGGTTGTGTTTGAATTTGTTGGTGATGTTGCCGTAGCGGGGTTGAACCACTTTGTTGAGGGTTTCATTCACATCTGGAACACCGAAAAGTTTATCACCGTTTGTTGCAAAGGTAAAGTCGGCAGTAAGACCGTCACGTTTGAGGAAATCGTTTGCTAAATAGAGGATCTTTTGAGGTGCACCGCCACATTTAATTGGCGTGGCGGGTTGGGTACAGATAACACGAGGTTTCCCTTTTGCCGCTGCAGCTTTGACATCGTTGAACCATTTCCATGTGATCTCTCCCCCTTGTGCCGTCCCTTTTTCAAGATCGTTGAGATAGACACTGGAGATGCCGTTTTTGCCGATCATATCGATGCTAAGCCCTTCAATTGCCTCATAGTGGTAGACCAAACCGGTCGCTACGACGAGAAAGTCGTATTTGACAATTTCACCGCTTCGGGTAACGACATGATTGTTATCGGGATCGAAAGTACTCACTTCGTCTTTGATCCATTTGACATCATCAGGAATCAGATCGAGGTTACTCCCTATAATATCCTCGGGAGCATATTCCCCAGCGGCGACAAATACTTGTCCTGGTTGGTAGATGTGTTTTTCATTTGGGGCAATGATGGTGATATCGGGTGCGCTGAGAGCACGACGCAATCGTGCCATCGCCATAATCGCACCGGCACCGCCGCCGACGATGACTATTTTCCCTTTGGCATCGGAAGCTTTGGCTTCGGTTGATGCGGATGAAGAGGCGAGTACCCCTGCTGCTACTGGTGAGAGTGCCATAAATTTGAGTGCTTGACGGCGGCTCATCCCCTCTTGGATGGTTTCGATTATGTTTTGTTCGAGTTTAGACATATAGGGTCTCCTTAGTATTGGTAACGCACAAATGCGCGAAGTTCTTGAGAGTTGTCGAGATTAGAAATATCGGGATCTATCATATACGATGTATTGGCGCTGTAATGGTGGTCAAGATAGGTATAGCGTAGCTGTGCGGTTAGGTTTTTGCCGACAATCGGGATATTCCAGTACCCTTCATAGGCGTTTCCGCGTGTTGCGATTTTGGATCCGGTCAGCGAATCTTCTGCCCATGTCATCGGTGTCCAGTATTTGCTTCCGTAGTTATACTCTAATCCGAAGCGTCCTCCATCGGTGATCTGATCGGGGAACAAAAATCCTGCCCAAAAACTGTACCCGATCTTATTCTCCAGCGAACCAAGAATTGGGGTGTCACCATCTGGATTAGTGTGGGTCATAGCAACACTTGCAAAGAGGGTCGAGTCGTTGAGAAAATCGACATCTTCGTTCAATCCATCCAGCTGATACGAAATTGCTCCTAGCTGAGCGGTTCCGGCAGCCCTTTTATCTTTACCTTTGATATTGGTAATTCTTGCATATTGGGCCATAAGATTATTCTGCCCATCATTATAGATCGACATAGGCAACACTAGAAAATCGACCGTATCATCACCTGTGCTAGTATCGGTTAGGTAAGGTGATGATGTTGCACCACTGCTCATCGGATCATTGGAACGACCATAAACGACTTTTAGATACGATCCCGGAAAGAATACTTTATCGAAATCAAACTGTACCATTGCCGCATCGACTTCCATGTTGGTGATGTGTGCCAGAGGTGAACCAGGTTTTTTGTTTCCTTCGCGGTGATTAGCTAAAAAACCATCCGTTGCAGCACGTCTTCCAGCACTGAAAGTCATAGGCACATCCCAATCGTTACCGAATTTGTAGACGAAATAGGCTTGACGCAAGCGAAGATCCACATCGTGCGGCTGAGAGCTGGCGCGCCAGTTATCATCGTTCCAAGCAATATCTTCAGGCTGTGCTCCCCAGTAGTTATATACGGCAAGTTGTCCATAGAAAAAAAGATCATCCGTTGCTTTTGAACCCATCCCAAGCCATAGTCGATTGGTCATGAGGGTATTGGATTGGGTACTTGCATTGTAATCAAGACTATGGATAGCACTGCGAAAATCGATATCCCATTTGATATTGTCGTTGGCGCTTTGAGCATTCACTTTGGAGAGCATATCGCTTTGGGCAATTTGCTCTTCTTTCATTGTGGTTTGCATCTCTTGGAGTGTCGTTTGGGTTTGTTGGATAGAGCCTTGTGCTTTTTCGAGCTGTTCGATCCGCTTCATTAACATTTCGATCTGTTTTTGTAATGCCGCTTCATCGGCATGAACGATTGTGCTCAGGCTAAGGGCAGCAACCAGTGATAACTGTTTTACCATGAATTTTTACCTCATTTTGTTTTAGAGTGACTTCTCTTTAGATCTTCCGATTCATGTATTTAGAATCAAAAGACGGAACTGGATGATTTAAAGAGAGTTCAGAAGTGAACCCTTAGGGCTCACCGATAAGTGATTAGCAAGAAGGGATATTTCCGCTGTCTTTTGCAAAATCATGGACGAAATCATAATAGTGCTGCTCCAATTTTTTGAATTTGCCACTTTCGAAATAAGCTTTTCCTGCAGGGCATGCTTCACTCATTTTTTTATCCAATGTTCCAGCTTTGAATGCTTTGTCCCAATCAGCTTGCTTGTATTTGGCTGCAAATACTGCACCGGTAAAACCGCATGTCTCTTTGAGGTTTTTTTGATAGAGTTTTTTCCCTTTATCGGCATCAGCCATAGCAGCGCTTGAGAGAACACTGACTGAAAGAAAGGTGATTAGTGCATTTTTTGTAAATGTTGTCATGAATGATCCTTTGGATTAAATTTTAATATTTGATATTGACATGAGACATTAGCGTATGTCTAACGTCGGTGCAATAATGATATCGATACCAATATAAAAATAATATAAAGTTAATGTGCATATTATATGTAATTATAGCTATAGATAAAATCGTCAAATAACTATTATTGATAATTCATAATAATGGATAGAATTTTAGAAATGATGTATGCTATTGTTTAAAAAAATAGTTGTGAAAAAAAGTAACACTGTTAGCTTTTCTAAAAAATTTAATTGAAAATTTACGGATAAAATTAATGATGTGATAAAATTGTGACGGTTAGGCATTATAATCACCCTCTATGGAATTTGTTGAAGGAGAGAATATGGCGAGATTAATCGTTCTCGGTGGAGGAGTCGCTGGTCATACCGCTGCGACGTTTGCGGCAGATTGGCTAGGACGCGAACACGAGGTAGTAGTGATTACCCCGAATTCAAAATGGAACTGGATCCCATCCAATATTTGGGTCGGTGTCGGAGAAATGTCCAAAGAAGAGGTTACTTTCGATCTCGCTCCTGTCTATGAAAAAGCAGGAATCACGTATAAACAAGCGCGTGCGGTCAGCATCAATCCAGAGGGTTCTGCAACTAGCGATAAGCCTTTTGTAACCTTCGAATATACCGG
>JACXUE010000089.1 GCA_014764075.1 Sulfuricurvum sp. | reverse complement strand
CTCATCTATTCCTCTTCACTGCTTCCGATAACGATGGTGAGAGTGAGGATAATCGACACCCCTAGCGCGATCAACAGTGAGCGTACGCCGTCATTGACAAAATGGAACAGATCGATGCTGATCCCGACAGTCTGGAGTACTAGATCCATCCATCCGTATTGTTCAAAGACAAAAAACGCAATACAGAGCAATATGGTCGCAATGATCGCATCAACGATCGCCAAACGGAACAATACCGCTGATCGGAGCCATACAGGGGCGCCAAAAAGTGCCATGATCGACATCCGATCGCTGTGTTGGAATTGCCACAACCGCATCTCTTTGAGGATTAAGAGTGAGGTAACTGCGGCGATGGCGATGGAGAATACCTGCACGACGTCTTTAAACAAAAGCATCAGCTTATAGACAGTGTCATGCGTTTGGGCGTACCCTTCTACCCGCTCGATGGCTGTATGTTTTTGGAGTTGTTTTTGGAGCTTTTCGATCTCATACGGTGTCGGGAAACGGCTGAGATAGATACGGTAAAACTTCGGCAACGTGAGTTTGAGGAGATCGAGATTTTTTTTGCTCATCTCCCCCTCAAGACGTTTGAGCACTTGATCGGTCGAAATCGCGTCGCTTCGCTCGATGATCGGATCCATCGCTTTGAACTCGGCAGGGGTGAGGGTTTTATTGGCGACAACAATGATGGAGTAGTTGTTTTTGAGCCGCTCTTCATACGCAGCGATGGTGCGGTCGATCGCAACGTAGATTTGAACCGAGAAGAGTACGGTAAATAGGGCGATGATGAGAGAGATATGGTTTTTAAGCGATTTCATGAATATTCCCCATCTCGATATGGTAGTGTTTGTACGGAATGGTAATGCTCGATGGGATATTATGGGTTACGACCACTACGGTCGTTTTGAGCTGCGTATTCGCCCCTTCCAGCAGATTCCAGATCACTTGGGAGGAATACTCATCCAGATTCCCCGTCGGCTCATCCGCCAAAATCAAAATCGGATTATGGGCTAGAGCACGTGCCATCGCCACCCGTTGCTGTTCCCCGCCGGAGAGTTCGGGAGGGTATTTCCCCGCCTGATGGATCAGTTTGACGTGACCGAGGAGCTTTTGTACCTGCTCACCGCTCACATCTTTGGTGTAACCGGAGATGATGAGAGGGAGCATGACGTTTTTCTCGATCGTCCACTCTTTGATCAGTTTGTAGTCTTGAAATACGACACCTATGTGGCGGCGAAGAAAATTGAGTTTGGAGGCGGAGATACGGTTCATTTTCACCCCTCCAACCATGAGTTGTCCCGCGCGGGGCTCGATGGCACCGTAGAATGATTTGAGAAGTGTCGATTTGCCGCTTCCACTGGCACCGGTGATAAAGACGAAACTCCCCGCATCGATCGAGAAGGTCGCTTTGGAAATGATGGTTTCAAACTCTTTGTACGATAAAGAGAGGTTTTCGGCAATGATAACTTTATCCATGGAGCAACTCGTCTAATAAAATATGGGCTTTCATGTTCGATTGGGAGCGAACGGGCAAAGAGGGGTAATAGCGTGCGGCACCGTTTTCAATCACTACATAAGTGCTTTCGGGACGATCGAAACTTCCCATCGCTAGACGGATCATCCGACCCTCTTCGCCGATAGTGAATTGACGCTCTACGTGGAGAAATCCCCATTCGCGCTTGTAGGTCTCTTTTGAGAGATTATCGACGCTTTGGGAACTGATCGGTGAGGATGAAAAAGAAAAATCTCCGATCTCTTCGGCCTCTGGAGATTCCGTTTCACAGGTAAACGTAACGTCATAGATGTTTTTCTCCATCTTTTTCCAGCGGTCTTCGTATTTGCTTACGACGGCGATATCTTGGTTTTTGCGAACATCGAAACGGCTTTTAGGGGGAGAGCTGAACGTCTCTAGGGCAAAGCGGTAATACTCTTCGCTATCGGTACGCAGTTCCAGCCGACCTCCGACGCATAATACCCGATCGGACTCTTTGAGAAACGCTTCGGAGATGACGCGACGGTGCGGTTTTTTGTCCCACGGAACCGGAAAATGGACGTAGATGCGGCTGACGATGTTGGAGGGGACGAACTCCAAAAAGAGCCGCGCATCGTAATCAAGCACCATAATGTTGGTGAGGTTTTGGATGACGATCTGTTTGAGCGCCTGCTCGATCGAGGGCTTATGGATCTCCAGCCCGATAAACAGGACATCGGGATTGGCGGCGGCTTGGTGGAGGAGATGACGCGCCGAACCGAACCCCACTTCGATCCGCACTTCACGCTCATGCGGGAAGTTGTCGGCGAAATAGGAGATCGATTTAAGGGCATCGTAGGTTTTGAGATGGGTGTTTTCCGGTGCATTATCGACGTTGGAATCCAAAATGTTCAATCCGGCACACTCGGCATACGCCAAAAGAGAGTGTTTGATCAGATAATTGGGGGTAGGGCGGGTGATTTTATCACTTTTGAGGAGTGTTTTATTCTCGCCGTTTTTATGGACGAGGAAAAACTCTTTCCCTTTGTATCGGGTGGCGATGAGCGATCCTTTGTTTTGATCGAGGTAGTCGGCTTGGAAGAGAAACTCGACATCGCCGCATTGTGCCGGATATGAGATGGTTTTAAACGATTCGATATGTAAATGAGGCATCCGCTATTTGGCCTCGTAACTGAGTTCAATCGCTTGGGTCGGGAGGGAACGGATACCGTTTTTGTCAACACTCATGATCTCATACAGATAGGTAGTGTCGGGCTTAATCTCCGTATCTCGGAAACTGGTGTCCGAAATATTGTTGATATCGACGCTCTCACGGCTGATCCAGCTTTTTTTGGTGGTTTTGATAACGGTATACGAAGCGGTTCTTGGGTCATTGTTTTTCCATTGGAGCTCTACTGCTTTATTGACGATTCTCCCCTCATACGCGATCGGGGTTTGCGGTTTGGAGAGGGTAGAGCCTTGTGTTGCGACCGGAGGGATAGAACTCTCTAGACCGTCTTTATCGACAGCGGTAATTTTGTAAAAATAGAATGTACCATCTTCGGTGATTGTATCGGTGAAATTGGTCGTTTTGAGTTTGGCATGATACTCAAACAAGCCGTTCGGGTTAGCAGAACGGTAGATGTTGTAATGGCTCAGATCGCTAATACCGCTTGGTTCCCATGTGAGGGTGATGGCACGGGGGAGATTGTTTGTTGCGACGATGTTTTTGATCTCCGGCGGGAGCGGTTTGGTCACCACTTTGGTTATTTCGCTCGGTTCGGTCGAGAGTTCGTCAAACGTGGTCGCTCGGATACGGTAAAAATAAACTTGACCGTCTTTGAGGTCTCGATCGATAAATTCGGCGTTTAGGCGATTTGAAATGGTGGCGATTTCAGACCACTTTTGATCGGTGGCGTTTTGACGTTCGATGATGTAGCCGTTGATTTTTCCGTTCGGATGGGGCCGCCATAGGAGTTTTGCACTGCGCGGCATGTTTCCGACCGCTTGGAAAAAGCTCACGGGAGCGATCATCGGCTGGGTTGCGACGAGCATCGTTTCGCTGGCGACCGATTCGCTCCCCTCTTTGGTAATGGTGGCAAAACGGTATTGGTATTCGGAGCCCGGTTTGAGGTCGTGATCGACGTAGTGGGTGGCAAAACGGCTATCGATTGTAGCGACGCGCTCGAGTTTTTTATCTTCGCTCCCCGGTCTATTGCGATAGACATAGTACCCGATCACGCGCGGATCGCTTACCGGTTTCCACTCAAACGCGATCGAGGTGATGTCGGCGATAAAGCCGTTGATTGTCGGTGTCGGGAGGGTCGAGTCAATCGTGACGGTTTTTTGGGGCGCAGGCTGAGGCGCGCATCCGCTAAAGAGACTTAGGGCTAAAGAGATGCTCAAGGCGTATCGGATCGATGAGTGCATGCAGTTCCTTTGAATCAAAATGTTTCTGTAAATAACTTTCCATTGCCGAGTCCAAAGAGGCGGTGAAACGTACCGTTTTTTGGGTGGTCGGATGGGTAAAATAGAGGTTATAGGCGTGAAGCATTATCCGTTCCATTTTGCCGCTTTTTGGGGAGGTTCCGTAGAGGTGATCCCCCATGATATGGCGGCTGATAGACTCTAAGTGGACACGGATTTGGTGGGTTCGTCCGGTGTAGAGTTTGCATACAATCACCTCTTCGGTCTCATCATGGCTCAGAAGGAGTTTGCGGAATTCAGTTTTGGCACTTTTCCCCTCCTTGTTGATCGCCATTTTGAGGCGGTTGTGACTGCTCCGTCCGATCGGACGGTCGATGAGGGTGACGCTCTCTTTGAGGGGCGGGGTGATGATGGCTAGATAATAGCGTCCCATCGTTTTGTCCTGTAGCTGGAGAGAGAGGGCTTCGTGGGCAATGTTGTTTTTGGCGATCACCATCGCCCCGCTGGTTCCTCGGTCGAGTCGGTGGACGATCCCGTGGCGCTCTTCGCCGCTGAGGGTCGAGAGGGAGATCCCCTTGTGTTTGAGCCAGTCGACGAGGGTTGGCTCTTTGACGCTCGGGGCGGGGTGGACGGTGAGGGAGCTGGGTTTGTTGATGACGAGGATATCCTCATCTTCAAACAAAATCTCGACATCGAAATCGATCTCTTGGGGTGGGGTCGATTTGGCTTGGGGAAAAACGACGTGAACGCTCTGAGAAGGTTTGAGTTTCAATCCCGCTTTTGCGGTTGGTTTTCCATCGACACGGACGCACTCCTGCTCTATGAGCTGAGCGATCTGGTTGCGTGTCTGGGCTAGTTCTTTGGTGAGAAACTGATCCAGCCGGATCGCATCTTCGGCGATGAAATGTGCTTCATTTTGGGACAAAACCATATTCCTTTAATAGGGTTAATAAGTATGTATTAGACGTTGTTGATGATTTGGTTTATGCTACAATTAGCAAAAAAATAAGGACCGTAGTGCTTAATATTGATCGCCGAATTTTAGCACACTTTGATTTCATCACGGTTATCTTACTGATTCCGCTCATTTTTACTTCAGGTTGGCTCATTTACGAAATTCATCCGGCGTTGGGACAAAAGCATCTTGTCTATGTCATGGTTGGTATTGGAGTGTTTGTTTTTCTCTTTTTACTCCCAATTCGTCGCCTCTTTTGGACGATTCCGATCATGTACTGGCTGGGGATTGTACTGCTGCTTGCCGTCGAGTTTGTAGGGCATGTTCGGCTGGGGGCGAAGCGGTGGATCGAAATCCCTTTCGTCCATTTTACGATCCAGCCCTCCGAACTGATCAAACCGGCGTTTGTTTTGATGCTGGCGTATCTGATCAGTCGCAATCCCCCTCCGGTAGGGGGGTATGGGCTCAAAGATTTCGCCAAACTCTCCGCCTATAT
>JACXUE010000088.1 GCA_014764075.1 Sulfuricurvum sp. | reverse complement strand
CCTAAAAACAGCAATGGAGATCCTGTCGGTTTTAATACCCTTATCGAGGGGACACTTGAATACCGCTTTCCGATTTACGAAGAGTTTCGCGGTGTCCTTTTCAGTGATGTCACCGTCGCTTCGGAAAATACGTTTCCCGATTATATCAACGATATCTACTGGGGTGTGGGCGTAGGACTTCGCTACGTCACCCCTGTGGGACCGATTGCGATCGATGTTGGGGTCGATCCCGATGATTTGAATCAATACGCCATCCACTTCCGAGTCGGAGAGCTGTTTTGAAACGCTTGCAACATCTCCCGTGGCTCAAATGGCTAAAACACCTCCTTATCACAGCCCATTTTCTCCTCTACAGTGCCATTTTACTCGCTTCGGCGGCTCTCTATATCGCCTTTCGCCCCGACAGTCTAGAGATCGTCAACACCTACTTTCTCGAACCGTTCGGAATCCATTACACTCATGCCGAGGGGTCGATTTTGGAGGGGTTTGTCCTTCATAACGTCCACAGCGACACCATCAAAGCGAAAACATTGGTACTCAAATACAACCTCGTCCAAATGTTGAATGGGGAGCACGCGATCGACTCGATCAACATCGACGGATTGCGTCTTCATCTGGACGATTTTATCAATGACAAGGACTCCATTTGGCCTTTTCCAACATTTAAACTTCGTGACGTAACCATCACCAACCTCCAACTCATCAGCTCCTATCCGATCGAACTCGATCTACGGGGGAAAAATGGAAGTTATGACGGTAACACTATCGATTTCGCCTCCCTCAATGCAACATTCAAATCACGCTATGCGAGCGGCGCACTTTCTGGTATAGTTCAAAACAGTTCTCTCAAAGGAGTTTGTGACCTCTACCCCAATGCCGCTGAGCTCTCCCCCTATATCGGTCGTTTCACAACATTGCCTCGATCATTGCGGCTCGCCGTCAATGCCCTCTCCGCCGATAAGGCAACCCTCAGTACAACCGTTGAGCGTCTCACCTCTCTACACGATCCCCTCATCAGCGCCGAAGGGATCAAGCTCGATTTCAACTACCTCTACGCCAATGATTATTTCGATATTAAAGCCCTCTATCGACTGAGCAAAGAGGGCGATTCGATTCAGATGATCCAAGCGCTCCGTTACTCGCTGGAGGGGATTACCTCGACAAAATTCGTCGGGACAATTACTACTCATCGACCCCTCCCCTCCAATACGTTGGAAGGGGAGTTTACCGATTGTTCCGACGGGATCAAAGGAAAATTGGTTCTTGATGGAAGTGTGCTGGAACTCTCCAGTAGTGATTACGATAGATTCTCTTGGACGATAAAAAGCGACCACAAAAACCTCACGTTTCTCCCGAATCTTCCTCCTCTTTTGGGTGATTCCCAATTCAACATGAACGGTTCGGGAGAGTATCGAATCTCTGACGTATCACTTCGCGGCTCCATCCATGCCGATCATAATTACGGTCAATTTAGCGGAACCTTTTCGACCCAAAACGGCCATCACTCCCTCGATGGCAACCTGACCCTCTCTCAAAATGCTCCGTTATGGAAAAATTGGGCTCATAAGCCGCCTGAAAATCTCATGCTCTCACTCGATGACGAATCCAATACGACTCAAATACAGCTCAACGGCGATTCGTTCGCCCTCAATGCTCTCCTCAAAGGGGAGCATCTCAAAGGTTCCGGCAACTACAACGGAGGGTTTTTTGATCTTGACGGCACCCTCTCCGATACCGCAAACCATATCGATATCAACTTGCTGATCCCCTCGTTGTTTACCACCCTCTCGAAATTTCAACCGATCGAACTCCATCATGGAGAATACTACGATGCCGAAATCCGATCCAAAACCCGCATCGATTTAACCAATGATCTCACCATCCAAAGCGATATAAACATCCCTTGGTACGCTGCGGTACTCGATTCACAACGCTCATTCGGAGGGACAAACGGATCGATCAAGCTCCACTATCACCAGGGGGTGATGAGTATCGATAATTACCGTCTTGAGATCGCCGATCATCCAATTTACAGCGATAAAAGATCGACTCTACGCCTACGCGATAACGGGGATGTAAGCGTCGAAGAGTTCTGGATTTTTGATTCACTCCTCGTAAACGGGGTGATTCGTAACGATATGAGCAGCGATCTTCATCTGTACTCCGAGCGTTTCACTTATACAGGTCCCGAGGGTTCGGCTCACGCCTCGGCTGATCTGACCTACCAACGAGATATCCATGAAAACCAAAACCTCTTTGGTTCCGTAACGATACTCGATTCGGCCATCACCTATTTGCCGATACAGCAGTTCAAAGTGATGGATGACGATATCATCATTATCCAAGATATACGCCCTCCGAGTCGTTCCAAACTCTCGATGAACGTCCATATCACCGCCCAGCAACCGATCCGGTTCAAAACCAAAGAGCTCGATCTACGGCTCGATCCCGATATTACCCTTTGGAAGGATCCAGATTCTCCTATGCAGATTTTAGGGATGGTTAGCATCCCCAGCGGTACGGCGACGACGACGGGGAAAATCTTTGATATTAAGCACTCTGAAATCTATTTTGGCGGGGATGTTCCCCTAAACCCATACCTCAATCTCACGATAGGTCATGAGGTGGATTACAACAAAATCGTCATCTACGTCACCCATACCCTCGATTCACCGATTTTCCTCTTCAGCTCCGATCCGGTAATGAGCCAAAACGACATCATGAGCTACATCCTCTTCGGCACTCCGGCAAACACGATCAGCGGAGGAGACAACTCGACGAACACCGTCCGTGCCGATGCGACCAATTTTATGCTCGGCGCTGGGCTCAAAGGGCTCATCAGCGGAGCCACCAAACTCCAAGTCGATACGATGAATATCCTCACCACTGCCGAGGGGGGGGTAGGATTCGAGGTGGGTGCGCGCCTCAATAAAGATCTCCGAGTCCTCTATAAAAACGATACCGTATCGAGTCTCTTGCTCCAATACACTGTCAACCGTTGGCTCCGTCTCGATGCCGATATCCACGAACTGGGTCAGGGAATCAGCGCGATCTACATCAAAGATTTTCGGGATTTTCTCCCGCACAATAAGAGTATTAAGAACACCAAGTGAGTAAAACCCACTTGGCTACGCTTGCCGCTATGGCACTAAAGCTAGCCTCTGACGAGGTAGATATGCACACCGTTCTTGATATCGATCAAGTCCCACTCCCATTATCCGCCGTATACTTTCATCAGTGAATCAAAAGGGGAAATGATGATTTTAGAATTTATGCGAGACGATCACCGAGCGTGCGATCATATCTACAGCGATGCCGAAAACGCCTTGTTAGCCAAAGAGATTGAAAAAGGGGTAGAATTATTCGGAGTTTTTAGCGATGCGACCAACCACCATTTCGATATGGAGGAGAGAGAGCTTTTTATCACGTTTGAAAAACGGACGGGGATGATGGGGGGACCTACACAAATGATGCGCTACGAACATCAACAGCTTCGATCCCTTTTGGAATCGATGCGTGTCGCCCTCAATGAAAACCGGTTGAACGATTTTTTCGGTATCGGAGAGTCGATGATGATTATGCTCCAACAACACAACATGAAGGAGGAGCAGATGCTCTATCCCATGATCGACCGCGCCCTCGGTGCTGATGGAGCGTTAATGATCCAAACGCTCAAAGAGATGGACAAATGATCCTTCTCGATACCCGTGAATTCGACCATCCGATTCCGTTGGAGAGGGCAGTTCAAGCGTTTAAAAACCTGAGCGGCGATGAGATTATTCACATGATCCATCGTCGTGAGCCGATCCCACTTTTTGAAATTATCACCAAAAACGGCGGACGCTATCTTAGCGTAATGGAGCGGGAGGATCTCTGGCACATCTACATCACCCGAAGTAACACGATTGTATTGGAGCACAACAATGTATAACGGTCTCTCTTTGGATCAGGCTCCCCCTATTTCGGTGGTGATGCGCTTTTTTCTCACTGCTCCTCTGTTTGGGATTATGTTAGGGTGTTTTTTGTTCACCTATCCCCATGAGATACTCACCCCCTCGCATCCCCTCTCTCTCATAGCTATCCATTTGACGTTTTTAGGAGTCATCACGATGGCGATGATGGGGGCGCTGTTTCAAATGCAGAGCGTTTTAGGAGGACGTCCTATCCCCGCACCGGCGGGGAACGGATTTATCATCCACCTCTTTTTGAGTATCGGTCTCCTCGCCCTCATAGCCGGATTTGTCCTGAGCCAACCGGTATTGTTTGTCATCGCTTCGATATTGTTGGGAGCCTCTCTCCTCTATACCGTGACACTGGTATTGCCACTACTGTTCAAAGGCTCGGCTCACGATACGATCCGAGGGATGCGCTTTGCCATCATTTTCCTTGCTTTAGCCGTCTTTCTGGGGATTATTATGGCGAGCGAATACGCCAACGAATCCTTTAGCCCCTCTCATGAGCTGATTCGAAGTCTCCACTACTCTTTCGGACTGATAGGGTGGGTCGCCATGCTCATCATCGCCGTTGCGTTTCAGGTGGTGGAGATGTTCTACGTCACCCCAAGCTTCAGCCCGTGGTGCAAACGCAACGCCTTTGTCGTCCTCTCTGCCGCGCTGATCGGCAAAACCATTTGGTTGATTTTCAGATTGGCGTATGGATGGGTGTTTGATCTTGTTATAGGGGCATTATTGATCGGTTTTGTCGCTACGACGACCAAAAGGGTGATGATGCGCAAACGGCGCGTGAGCGATGTGAGTATTTGGTTTTGGATCGGTGCAATGGGGTTACTCTTGGTATCGTTACTCTCAAATCTGGTCTTCGGAGTCACCACACATGCGTATTTTCAAACCCTCTCATTAATTACCTTTGCCCTCTTTACCCTCTCGATTATTTTAGGGATGATAGGGAAAATCGTCCCCTTTTTGGTGTGGTTTCATCTCAACTCATCGGGCTATATGGATGCACCAATTATGTCGAACATCATCCCGATCTCTCTCCAAAAAGCCCTTTTCGGGCTCTTTGCTATGGTTAGTGTTGCATTAATGATCGGCGTGTTCTTTGCCGAAAGTTTCGTAGTAGGTGCCATTGCGGCGATCGTGATGTTTTCACTTCTCCTCTTTAATCTCATCAATGCACTAAAACTCTATCGCCATACCCTTATTCACGGTACGCGCTTCGAGCAGATATAACTCACCGTTGCCTCGAGTCTCAATTCCTCCCCCTGACAAAACTCCCCTTTGGGATCAAAACGTTTCACCTCCGTAACAATCGCATTGAGGTGCTCTTTGATCGCATTGGCGTTTTTGTTGGGAGTGTTAGAAATTTCGTGTCAGTCCGATAGAATTTTAAATTCTAAAGGAGAGACAGATGAACGAAGGGTTC
>JACXUE010000251.1 GCA_014764075.1 Sulfuricurvum sp. | reverse complement strand
ACAGAGCAACCATAGCCCGCTTGTTTAACCGCATCGCACATTGCTTCAGGCTTTGTGCCGTCTGCGGCTTTTACCTCCGCTTTTCCCTCTTTTAGATACACCGTAGACTCTTTTACCCCTTTGACTTCAGCCAAAGAACCTTTTACATTTTTTACACAGGCAGGGCACATCATCCCATCAATTTTAAGATTGACCAATCGATCGGCACTTGAAACTGCCACCAAAGCAACAAGAGAGAGGAGAACTTTTTTCATTGCGAATCCTTTAATAATCTTATGCTATTGTTTCATAGAAGTGTTAAATTTATGTTAAGTGTTAACACTATTGTAACAAAAATCATTTAATGTATTGATATTTTTAGAAGGTTGTTGTATGAATGGTATCGAATGGTGGCTGATAGTCTCGATTGCATTTGCCGGTAGTTTCGGTCACTGTATCGGTATGTGCGGAGGTTTTATCGTCGCGTATAGCTCTACCAAAATCGACGCTACAATGAGCCGTACCGCTCAATTGGTACGACACGGCGCGTACAATATCGGTCGTGTACTCTCCTATGTCATCTTGGGGATGATCTTCGGAGGGATCGGCGCGCTCATCAACTGGAGCTTGGAGCTGCACGGCGCACTCTTCATCTTCGTCGGTGTTGTGATGATCATCACCGCGCTGGGGATGTTCGGACTCTCCTCACTGATTCATGCGCTGGAGCGGGGATTTTCCTCAAACTCGCTCTTTAAAATCCTCTTTTCCCGCCTCATCAAAAGCAAAAGCATCGGGAGTTTCTTTGCGCTGGGGGTGATGAACGGTTTCTTCCCCTGTGGGTTCGTCTTTTTCTTCGCCGCCAAGGCGGCGGCATCGGCATCAATCATTGAGGGGGGGCTTATCATGGCGGTATTTGGTCTCGCCACCGTCCCGACACTCCTCGCTTTGGGTCAGTCGGTGAGTTTTTTCAAAGAGATCGCTTTTCGCCAAACGATGAACCGTATCGCCGCTTTAGCGATCCT
>JACXUE010000250.1 GCA_014764075.1 Sulfuricurvum sp. | reverse complement strand
TGAACGCTTTTTTGTAAACACGCTCCGAACTGAGCGCATCGAATACATCGGCAATCGCAACGATTCGGGCATGGATATGGATCTCATCCCCCTTAAGCCCCATCGGATATCCCTTACCATCGACCCTTTCATGATGTTGCAATGCAATAGTACGCCCCGCTTCGATCACCGGATAGTGCCCATCGCTCTCCAACATTTTACCCCCCAACGTCGCGTGGAGTTTCATGATCTCAAACTCTTCGGGGGTAAAACGACCGGGCTTAATCAAAATTCGATCGGGTATTGCTACCTTGCCGATATCATGGAGGGGCGAAGCGTATAGAATCAGTTCCACCTCCTCAGAACTTAATCCATACAATTCGGCAAGCTTTGCCGAGTAGTGACTCATCCGTTTGATGTGCATCCCCGTCTCTAAATCGCGATACTCCGACGCTTTCCCAAGCCGTGCCGAAATCTCGTATTCGGTCTTTTTTGCCAACATCAACGCCTCTTGAAGCTCAGCGGTGCGTTCGCGTACTTTTGCCTCAAGCAAATGATTCATATTGGAGAGATCGTCTTGGTATTCTTTGATTTTAGAGTAGTTGAGGGTTCGAAGCTTCAGCTCTTCGACATCTATCGGCTTGGCGAGAAAATCGCTCGCCCCTTCCCGAAGCGCCCGATGTTTCTCCTCACTATTTGCCGTTATGACAATAACGGGAATCTGAGACAACATGGGATCTTTTTTGAGCGCTTTCAAGGTTTCGAACCCATTCATCACCGGCATCGCCAAATCGAGAAGAATAACACTGTACGCCGAATCGGCGATGAGAATATCGAGAGCCTCTTTTCCGTTGATGGCTCGGGTAATCTGAATATCACTCCTCTCCATAAAAGCCAATTCGATCAGATCGAGATTGAACTCCTGATCATCCACCGCCAAAATTTTTATCGTAGACATACGTGATACTCCAATCAAGTTGTCATAATAATTGCTAATGCTAAGTGTACTCTTTGTCATTTTAAAC
>JACXUE010000249.1 GCA_014764075.1 Sulfuricurvum sp. | reverse complement strand
GCTGGGGGGTGACAAAGCGCACATTGAGGCAAATTGTGAAGCGGTGATCGAGCTGTGCAAGCGTCGAGGGTTTATCTACTCCGACCGTTTACATATCCGCATCTGGGATAAAAACCACGGGGTATAATTCCCATTTGACATAGATTATGATACTGTATATAATACCAAAATGAAGTACAATATTGTATTGGACACGAATGTTTTGGTGAGTGCTTTACGCTCAAAAAAAGGTGCTTCGTATCTTTTACTTAGAATGATTGATGATAAGCGGATACAAGTGAACCTTTCCACCCCTTTGGTAAAAGAGTATGAGGATGTGCTTAATCGTACTACTCATAATCTGACACTAGAAGATGTTGGTGATGTCCTTGATTATTTGGTTTCTATTGCCATAGGACACAAAATCTATTATCTTTGGCGACCTATACTCAAAGATATAAAAGACGATATGGTATTGGAATTGGCGGTGAAAGCCACAAGTATGATCATTACTTATAACAAGGATGATTTCAAAGGGGCTGAAAAATTTGATATACAGATTCTTGACCCCAAAGAATTTTTAATTCTGTTAGGAGAACTCTAATGGCGGCGATTAGCTTGCGATTGCCCGAATCAGTTTACGATATGGCGAAAACTCTTTCAAAACAAGATCAAGTCTCTTTGAATCAATTTATTGCCACAGCGGTAAGTGAAAAAATATCGGCACTTAATACCGAAAATTATCTCAATGAACGGAAAAACAGAGCGTCAAAAGAGAAATTTTTGAGAGCTTTGGATAAAGTTTCCGATAGCGAACCCGATCATAAAGATACTATCTGATGATTATCCGTAAACTCTTTAAATTTGAAAGTGCCCATATCGTCCGAGGGTGTTCCACCCAGCGATGCCGTGCGTCGCTGCACGGGCATTCTTATAAAGTCGAAGTGCTTTTCGAATCCGATTATCTTGATAACGGTCAGATGGTGTACGATTTTGGTCTGATGAAGCGGGGGATGAAAGAGCTAATCGATGCG
>JACXUE010000087.1 GCA_014764075.1 Sulfuricurvum sp. | reverse complement strand
AAACGCTCTACTTTGGAAACATCCATTGTGTTGATCGCAGGAGATTTGGGTCTAAACCATGAAAACATCACACTCCCCCAAACCGCTGAATTGCCGATGCAATCTCTTCGATCGTCCCCGTATCCGCCTCTGGGGTAAGCTCTAACGCTCGTCTGGGCATCCCATAGACGATCGCGCTCTCCTCGCTCTCGAACATACATTTTCCGCCGGAACGGAAAAGTTCGGATGCCCCTTTGGCACCGTCCTCTCCGATCCCCGTCAAAATCACCCCGAAACGTTTGAGTACGGGGGAGAGTTTTGCCGCAGAGCTAAAGAGGGCATTAATATCGGGCGTATAAAGACTCACTTTCGATTCTTGGCGGCTGAAAACGAGATGAGCGCGATTTTCCACGATGCGGCACTCCCCACTGCATACATAGAGCTTTGAGGGATGAAGAGTCATCCCATCACGAACCACATGAACCTCCAAAGGAGAAATCGTCCCAATTTGTCGGGCGAAACTGTCGATAAAATGGGGGCTCATATGCTGAGCGATCACAATTGTACCCTCAAAATTTTGTTGCAACCCTTTGAGAATTCTATCGAGATGCCCCGGTCCTCCGGTGGAGGAACCAATAAGAATGAGTCTCACCGTACCCCTCGTTTCACGATCGCATTACGTCGCATTGATGCAACGATATTTTAAGCTGCTGAGTATTGTTGTTCAATACCTCTTTGCTTCAATGTTTCGATCTTCCATCGATTGAATGCAACAACGGTGATTAGAATATGTTGCTCATGCACATCGAGCATGCTATTTTTTTTGATTTTCATCTACAATAGCTTCGGCAAATTTAAACAACTCGCTACTCGCTTTTTCCATCTCTTGAAAATCTTTCAAGATTATCTCTCGGTTAGCTACGCAAGTATCTTCACCCTCAAGGCATTTCATTGCTTCCACTATATTATCATGAACGATTGCATGAGGTTTATCCATCTTTTTGAAATTTTCAAGATGACCGAATCGGTTTTTACCGTCGGTGCTATACCATTTTCCTAAACGGCAATGGTGATGACTGCCAAATTCACCTATTTTACGCCCGAGATTTATCGATGTATAGGCATTCGTTTTAAAAACAATATGGTCGATCATAATAAGATTGATAAAAATACGATCTTGTATGACGGAAACCTCTTGGTCGATATTCTCCGTCATCTGCAAAAGTCCGTTCATACTCTCTCTAAATCTTCCTATCAAAGCGGTGAATTCATCAACCACCTCTTTCATCTCCAAAGAGTTCGCAGCGTTATTCGCACTCTCTTGTTGCAATACCTGCACCATCATTCGGATCTCTTCCGTCGCTTTTTGAGTTCTCTCTGCCAGCTTACGCACTTCATCGGCAACGACCGCGAACCCTCTTCCGTGTTCCCCTGCCCGCGCCGCTTCAATAGCGGCGTTAAGTGCCAAAAGATTCGTTTGATCCGAAATGTCACTAATCATATCGACCATCGACGTGATCTCGCGCGAACGTTCTTCAAGGATCACCGTAGAGCTTGCGTTTTGATCGATGAGAACATTCAATCCTTCAAGTTTATCCCTAACGCTCGATGCCTCACGCGAACGCTCAACTGACATTTGTGCGGCTGATTTGACATTCGCTGAAATCTCTTCGAGTTTCGTCATGTTATTTACAAAGCTTTTTTGCAATTCGGCAAGCTGTTCGTTGTTTTTATTGATCGTTGTCAAATCGGAATTAAGCTCTGCTCGGAGTTGATTATAATAATTTTGCTGCATCGAATCGATACTCTCGTTAATTTTTTCCCCCACAAATCGTAGCGCCGGATTGAGCCCCATTGTATTAAATTTGCGAAAAAATTCGTTTTTGCTGGTGTAATCGACGCTCGCTCTCATCTCACGTATAAAGGTTTCTAACTGATCAATCAGATTATTCACCCCATGACATAACCGCCCGGCTTCCCCTTTTTCCTCGATATGCGTTGCACGGGATTCAAATTTGCCTTTTGCCGCATCTTCAAGAACTTTCAACGCTTTGTCGATATGTGTTCTCAATCCATTGATCTGACGATTTAAATACAAACCTAATCCCAAATATATCGAGATTAAAACAATTTTATAGATATCAATACCTTGAGTGATCAATTCAAAGAGATTCTCGGCAACAAAAATCCCTATAAATACAAGTCCCGCTCTATAAATGTTAGAAAGATAAGATAAATTTGTCATAACGACCTCCGTAAGGTTGCAATAATTCGTTCAGTATTTTTTCTGATGCGGCAACTCCCCCCATCCTCTCAGCATCCAATAACTGCCGATAGAGAGGACGAATTTTGGCCAATGCTTGGGATGAGGGTTTCTTGCGGTAGGAAAAATACCCTTCGATACGCCCATCTGCGTCATAAGAAGGGGTGACATTGGCAAATACCCAGTAATAATCGCTATTTTTTGAACGATTGAGCACATAGGCATGAATCTCTCGACCGCCGCGAATCGTTTCCCATAGGAGTTTAAAAATAAGCTTCGGCATGTCAGGATGGCGAACGATGTTATGAGGTGCACCAAGAAGTTCACTCTCTTCAAATCCTGCAAGCTTTAGGAAAAGTTCGTTACCGTATGTAATTTTGCCATGAATGTCTGTTTTTGATATAATCAGTTCATGTTCTGAAAACGTCAGCTCTTGCATCAAAAAAGCTCCTAAAACTGGTCTATTGGAACATTATAGGAAAAAAGTATGTCTAAATGGTTTCTTTAAACTTAAAATACACTTTTTATAAAAGAAAATAAAAAAAGAATACTGGATGGATTTGAAACGGACGGTTTTACTTATCGAAGACGATCAAGAGAGTCATCACAACCTTGTTCATCTCCTCTCAAAACACTTTTCCAATGTTCTTAGTGCATACGATGGCCATGAGGGCTGGAGACTTTATCGGAACCATCGGCCCGATATCATTCTCAGCGATATTCAGATGCCTCATTCGGATGGATTGGAACTCATCCAAAAAATACGCACAATCGATGAAGAGTGCTTTATAGCGGTGTTGAGCGCGCATTCCGATCAACATCGCCTCATGCGTGCGGTTTCACTCAAGCTCGATGCTTATATTCTCAAACCGATCACTCTCCAAAAGCTCAACTCCCTTTATCAAAAAATCGGAGCTCATCGACAAAATCTACATCGTCAGCTCTGCAGCCTAGCCCCCAACACCACCTATGATTTTCTCTCCAAAACCGCTACCAAAGGGGGAGTCAGGGTGTCATTGGCAAATCGAGAGATCTCATTGTTAGAGTTGTTGATCGAGCATAGAGGCGATGCGGTAAGCTACACAATGATCGAGTATGCTCTGTGTGATACCCAAGAGACAACTCCAAACGCCATCAAGATTCTCATCAGCCATCTGCGCAAAAAACTTGGCATCACCATCATATCGATTCCAAAAGTAGGATACTTCTTGCCATGAAACGGATCAAAGAACTCCTAGATAAAGACGATTTGATCAATCTGATCAACCAAACCCATGACAAACTCTCCTTTGTCGATACCGAGTATGTCTATCGTGTCGTCAACGACGCCTATCTCACAACGTTTAACACCACCGCCAATCAAATCATCGGCAAAAAAGTATGGGACGTGATAGGGGAGAAACCTTTTTACGAAGTGGTCAAGCCTTATATCGATCGTGCCCTTTTGGGAGAGGAGATCGTTTATGAAGCATGGTTTGATTTTTCAACCGCTTCACGAGCTTATCTGATCGTACAATACCGTCCGGTATACAACGACGATCGGATCATTACAGGGGTTACCATCACCACTACCGATATCACCGAACGCAAACGGCTCGAAGAAGAGAAAATGTTTTATGAAAAGTTGATGCTTGAACACTCCAAAATGGCGCAATTAGGGGATATGATCGGAATGATAGCTCATGAGTGGAGAGCCCCTTTGCACACCCTCAACACGTATTTATTGCGTCTTCGAACGGAATCCAATCCAAAGAGCGAAGAGACATTCGATCGGTGCGAATCACTTATCGAACAACTCTCCGGATCGATAGATAAGCTATACGCTTTTTGCAACGACGACGAAACACTTACAACAATACACACATCAATAGAACAGGCAATTGCATTGCTTCACCATAGAATTCGTTCCGAACGCATCGTTATTCATCAAGATATCGCCGATAGCTGTATGTTTTCCCCTCATAACAGCAATCTACTACACATTTTTATCATACTGATCGAAAATGCGATCGACGCACTGCAAGCGTGTGATCAAAGCGAAAAAACAATTCACATCTCCGGTACATGCGATACCCATCAAATTGCGATCGATTTTAGGGACAACGGAGATGGCGTCAGCGCTGATATAATCGAAAAACTCTTCCGCGTCGGTACATCATCCAAAGCCTCGTCCGGTCACGGGTATGGGCTCTATTTTGCGAAAAAAATAATCGCTGAATATCTGCATGGAACCATAGATCTTTTAGATTCCAAAGAAGGGGCTCATTTTCGTATCACGATCCCTATTTTTGAAAATTAAAATCTTAACTGACCTTACGCACTTGATGAAATCAAGGGCAAAAAGGGCAGTTTTCTGCCATATCCGAAAGATATGGCAAGCTTTAGGGGGTTGTAGGGACATTTGTCCCTGCCACTTTGCGGGCTTTGCTCGCAAAGTGCGTAACATTAGATCTTAACAGAGTTTATGCGGTTTGATCGAAAAATCGAAATCCTCGACGTAGGGGGGCGCATGAGATTGGAGTGACGATCGGAGTTTACTTTAACGAAGCCGTATCTACCATTATTGTCCTTAACTACGATATGATTAGGACGCAACATTACCCTTAAAATCGATCTAAACGGAAAATACACCGATGAACACGTCCAACCATTTTGACTCCATTGCCGAACATTTCAACCGCATTTGGTATTTCTCCGACGATTATAAAGATTTCGTCATCTCCCATATACTCAACGACCTCAAATTCACTCCCGATGATATTCTCGCCGATATCGGCGGAGGGACCGGCAGTTTTACGGCACGCCTTCACAACGAGGGAGCCTTTGGACGCGCCTATTGTATCGAGCCCTCTGCGCCGATGTGCGACGAAGCCTCCAAATTTTCCAACATCACCACTGTCTGCACCGATGCTCACGGGTTTTTGAAGCAAAACATCCCTTTTACCAAAATGCTCCTCAAAGAGGTGATCCACCACATCACCGATCGAGAAACGTTTTGGCTCAACGCCTATAACTCCCTCCCTTATGGGGGAAAACTCCTCGTTATCACCCGCCCGCAACAAATCTCTTTTCCATTGTTCGATGCGGCAAGAGAGGCGTTCGCCCGAAACCAGCCGCCGCACGAAATTATCGAAACCGAACTCTTGAAATCCGGATTCGACATACATACTTCTCACAGAAGCCACACCTTTGCCCTCAACAAAAAGAGCTGGTACGAGATGCTTCGGCACCGTTTTATGTCCGATTTGGGAGTGTTTAGCGACCAAGAGATTGACGAAGGAATTAAGGAGATTGAATCCCGATATGATGGAGAGATGATCGATATTATCGATCATCT
>JACXUE010000086.1 GCA_014764075.1 Sulfuricurvum sp. | reverse complement strand
GCTGAGAAATCATTATTTTAATTTTGATCGGCTCAACTTTTTTCTCATAGGGTATCAAAACAGTTATTGCGATGACAATCGCCAAGACCATCCCATGAACCATCAAGGAGAGAAGAAAGCTTTTTTTCATTGCATGAGTATAGCAAAAAAAGCTTACCCATCGCTATCCGAGCAATATTTTTCCCATTCGAGATTGGCTATAATGTCATTATTAAATTTGATTTTGGAGCTTCAATGCAATTTTTATGGCGTGCTGGGTCGCATTTCAACATGGCCAATCTCATCACGATGGCCAACATCACCTGCGGTCTTTTGGCGACCTATTTTATCACTCAAAACCATTTTTGGGTTGCGGCGGCTCTAGCGTGGGCGGGGGGAGCGTTTGATATATTCGACGGTAAAGTCGCCCGCAAATACAATCTCTCCAACGAGTTTGGCGTTCAACTCGACTCATTCGCCGATTTTTTGAGCTTTGTGCTTGTTCCGACCTTTTTTATCTTTCAGGGAGTCTATACAGAACTTTCAGGTGCTATGCTGATCGTAGCATCGATGATTTCGATCTATTATGTCATCAGCGGTCTTCGCCGCCTCATTCAGTTTAACATCAATACCGACGCTGGAGAGGTGGCAAAATATTTTACGGGGGTACCAACCCCGCTTGGGGCAATTTTACTGTGGATCGTTTGGCTGGGATCGGCTTATATCGGAGTCTATGCCGTTATGGCATTGATGGTCATCATCGGAGCGTTGCTCAATTCAAAAGTAAAAATTCCGCACCTATAAGTAAGATAAAATTTACTTTACAGCCCCAATTCGCTATGTGAACCGATCCGAACCAACTGCAAAACATCATTCCCGACTTTTCGATAAATCAAAACATAATCAGGTTTTACATGACAATCTCGATGATCGCTCCACTCTCCGCTGAGAGGATGATCGCAATATTTCGGACTCAATGTTTCATCATTCGCCAGTTTATACAAAACCTCTATCAGCGATGCGTCCATAGAACCGTTTTTCTTAAAATCACGTTTGAACTAATTCGTATGTTCAATTTTTCGCATTCAAATCAGCCATAAGAGCATCAATGGAATCAAAAGATTTGAGTTTTCCCTCACGAGCTTGACGCATCGCGGCAATCGTCTCATCATTAGGGATCAAAGGATCAAAAGGGAGAGCTTTTTCACGAGCCACACGTGTCAACATCAGACGAAATGCATCCGATACCGTAAGACCGATCGTTGCCAAAACAGCACTCGCTTCGGCTTTCGTTTGTTCATCAATACGGGCGCGAACAACAGCATTGGCAGCCATAATAGACTCCTTTTATTATTTGGGCTACATTGTAGCACACATTAAAATAAGGATGTATTAACCATCATCACTAATCTATAGATTAAACGATGCTATATTCCCCATCCTTCACTTCCTCAAAGCCTTTTTTTAGATTTTTAACCAACTCGTTATCCGCCAAAATTTCCTCTTCTTCATTATCATCCCTTTCAATCAATGACGATGGAAGTAGCTTTTTGGGTTTCAACCCGAGTTTCCTCATCGACTCAACCCGACGGATCAAATTCCCTTTTCCGGTACTTAGCTTGTTCATCGCCGCATCGTAGCTTTTTTGTGTTCGTCCGATCTGCTCGCCGATTTTTTCCATATCCTCCACAAACGCCACCAGTTTCTCATACAGTGCTTCTGCAGATTCGGCAATCGCTTTGGCATTGCGTTCTTGATATTCGCTTCGCCAAATATGCTCGATAGTCCGGAGCGTTACCAACAGCGTTGATGGAGAGACAACAACGATATTTTGCTCATACGCGCTCTTAAAAAAAGTATTATCGTGCTCCAACGCAAGGAGAAATGCCCCCTCAATCGGCATAAACAGGAGAACAAAATCGAGCGTCCGTACCCCATTGAGCTGCTCGTAGCGTTTACCGCTCAGCCCTTTGATATGAGAGTGAATAGAGAGAAGATGTTGCTTAAGGGTATGAGAGCGTTCTTCATCAGTTTTGGCTCGGATAAACGCATCATAGGCAACCAACGAGACTTTGGAATCGATAATAATATCTTTGTTTTGTGGCAAATGGACAATGATGTCAGGACGGAATTTTTTTCCCTCTTCATCACTCAGAGTGCTTTGGATCTCATACTCATGCCCCTTGCGCAGCCCCGACTCTTCGAGGATACGTTCCAGTACGATCTCCCCCCAGTTTCCTTGGGTTTTGTTCTCCCCCTTGAGCGCTTGAGTGAGGTTGATCGCATCTTGGCTGAGCCGTTCGTTGAGAGTTTTGAGGCGGAGAATTTCATCTTTGATACTCTGACGCTCTTTGGCATCGTGTATAAACTGCTCTTTGCTCTGTGTAGCGAATTGTGCAATCTGTTCGCGAAACGGTTTAAGCAATAAATCAAGCCCTTTGGTATGCGCTTCATCAAACGTTT
Organism: Sulfuricurvum sp.; assembly: GCA_014764075.1. Classification (GTDB taxonomy): domain Bacteria; phylum Campylobacterota; class Campylobacteria; order Campylobacterales; family Sulfurimonadaceae; genus Sulfuricurvum. Next base: position 3,156 of record JACXUE010000086.1, on the reverse strand, counting down.
TCGCTTTTTGTTCGAAAATCTGCGTTGCCAATTGCTCAAACTGCACTTTCATCTGCGCTTTAGCTTCATCCAACAGACGAATCTTCTCTTCGAAAGAGCGGGTATTCTCTTCGTTTCGGGTATGGAGTACCGCGTAATCGCGTTCCAACGAACGATATTCGCTCTGGACATTATCGAACTGGGATTGGATTTTGGCTTTGAGAGTTTGTTCCTGAGCGTAAAGCTCTTGGAGTTGCAGTGTACGCGCTTCGAGAAGCGCGTAGTGTTGGCGGGATTGATTCCACAGCCACATAAAGGTTCCAGCGGCAATTGTGCCTATAAGTGCAATTATTTCGTATATCATAGGGGAGATTATAGCCCATACTCCCTAAGAGGTAAAAAAGTTGGCATTTTGTAATATTCCTCATATGAAAATATCACCCAATGCCCCTTGTCCTTGTCACAGCGGTAAAAAATACAAACAGTGTTGCCAACCCTACCACAAAGGGATACTTCCATCGAATGCCTTAAAGCTAATGCGATCGCGCTACAGTGCTTACGCGCTGGGAATGGTCGAATACATCATTGCCACCACCCATCCCAACAATCCCGATGCATCCATTGCTCTCTCCGACTGGCAAAAAGCGATAGGCAATTTTGCCAAAACAACCTATTTTCAAGGCTTGAAGATCACAGAGTTTGCCGATGGCGAAGAGGAGGCGTTTGTAACGTTCGAAGCAACCCTCTCAGATGGGATAATGAGGGAGAAAAGCCGCTTCCTCAAAGTGGAGGGAAAATGGCTTTATGAGAGCGGTGTGTTTAGCTAAACGGATTCCCGTTGATAACGAGACGAAATCCCGTTTCGTTCGAAGCGTAATCGGGGCGGGAATACCCTCGAAACGAACTGCGCAGACACATGTATCCCGTTTTGTAGCTTCCGCCGCGTCTCACTTTAAACGATTCCCCCTCTGCTCCCCCGATACGAGGGCTTCCGTCACTGGGGGCACCGTTATAATTGGCAAAGAAATCATCCTCACACCACTCCCACACATTCCCCATCAAATCATATATACCCAATCGATTAGGCTGTTTTGTACCAACGGTTGCCGTACGGACATTGGCGGTATATTCGTAAACGGCATAATCATCAAGCATCGCTTCAGAATCACCGAACGTAAATCGGGTATTCCCCCCCGCTTTCGCGACATATTCCCACTGAGCCTCGGTGGGAAGCGCATAAAGCCGTGTTTTCCCCTCATATCGGTTGATCAGTTCGACATACGCTTTGGCATCGAACCAGCTCACCTGTTCGACCGGATGGCGGCGCGAATTTTCCTCTTCAACTTTATCATTTTTAAAAAAAGAGGGGTTGACGCGGGTAAGTTTAAAATACTGTTCTTGAGTCACCGGATATTTCGCAATCCAAAAGCCCCTTACCGTAACCGTATGAGGAGGTGATTCGACATCACCCCCCTCATTGTACTGCGGATTTCGACCCATCGTGAACTCACCGCCGTCGATATAGAGAAACTCCATCCCAATCGAATTGGTAAAGTCTCTGGGAGTTTCAACCGCCTCAACAACAGGTGTCGTTTCGGTTTTCTTTTTTAAAAAATCGAACAAAATAAGCCCTTAAATCTGTTTGCTATGCTAATATGGACAATAACCTAGCAAAAATCGTTCACATTTTCAAAAGCAGCCCTTCTTGACAACCCACACAGTGATAGTTTATAATGTCGGTATAAAAATGACCTGTCGATAGACGTCTCACCATAAAACTCGCCGATACAATCCACACTTTACTAAGGCTTTCACCGCATGAGCGAAAACGCAAAAAATCCTCGCAACAATTCGAAAAATCGTACCCATGTCCCAGTTGAAGGGTTCACCATTGAAGCTCTTCGCACCAAAAAACTTGAAGATCTCCTTGAGATTGCCGCGTCACTCAACATCGAAGACCCCAATGAGCTCAAACGTCAAGATCTCATTTTTGAAATCCTCAAAACTCAGGTTCAACAAGGGGGATTCATCCTTTTTACCGGTATTTTGGAGATCATGCAAGACGGTTACGGATTTTTGCGTGCGGTGGATCAGTCTTTCAGCGACTCGATGCACGACGCATACGTTTCCAGCACCCAAATCCGCCGTTTCGCTCTTCGTAACGGAGATATCGTTACGGGTCAAGTTCGTGCACCGAAAGATCAGGAGCGCTACTACGCCCTCCTCAAAGTCGAAGCGATCAACTACCTTCCACCCGAAGAGTCCAAAAAACGTCCTCTCTTTGAAAACCTCACGCCGCTTTATGCCTTAGAGCAAATCAAACTCGAATACCAACCGACAAAACTCACCGGACGGATGATGGATTTGTTTGCCCCAATTGGTAAAGGGCAGCGCGGACTCATCGTCGCACCGCCGCGTTCGGGAAAAACGGAACTCATGAAAGAGATTGCCCACGGTATCACCAACAACCACCCTGAAATAGAGTTAATGGTTCTTTTGGTCGATGAACGACCCGAAGAGGTAACCGATATGGAGCGCTCCGTTAAAGGGGAAGTATACAGTTCTACCTTCGATGAACCGGCAAAAAATCACGTCAAAGTGGCCGAAATGGTCATCGAGCGGGCAAAACGGCGCGTCGAGCTGGGCAAAGACGTCGTCATCCTCCTCGACTCTATCACCCGTCTCGCACGCGCCTACAACACCGTGACCCCGAGTTCGGGAAAAGTCCTCTCAGGCGGGGTCGATGCCAATGCTCTGCATAAACCAAAGCGTTTTTTCGGTGCGGCGCGCAACATCGAAAACGGAGGCAGTTTGACGATCATCGCGACCGCCCTCATCGAAACAGGTAGCCGTATGGACGAGGTCATTTTCGAAGAGTTCAAAGGGACGGGTAACTCCGAGATCGTCCTCAGCCGTAAAATCTCCGATCGCCGTATCTTCCCTGCGATCGATATTCTCAAATCGGGAACCCGTAAAGAAGAGCTTCTCATCGGACCGGAAATCCTCCAAAAAGTGTTCGTTCTTCGTTCGATGCTCCACAAACAAGAGGACGAAGTCGAAGCACTCCGTTTCCTCTACAACACGATGCTCAAATCAAAATCAAATATCGAATTTCTTGAGAGCATGAACGCGGATTCCAAATGATGGTAACACCCCTGAAGCTACCAGCACAAGTGC
>JACXUE010000248.1 GCA_014764075.1 Sulfuricurvum sp. | reverse complement strand
GCCCGCAATGTTCTCGGATATGAGGATGCCAACTCGATCGAGTTCAACCCAGCAACCACCCATCCGATGATCTATTTGATCGACAATTTCATCGATCAATCGGGACAAAAACAGCTTCGCACCCACCACTCGCCGATGGGGGGGACGCTCCGTCTAGGCGAATACCCGTGTGAGACCAAAGAGGGTTCAAAGCTCCGTGCCGCTTACAACGGGGAAGCATTAATTTACGAGCGTCACCGTCACCGATACGAAGCCAATCCGATCTACCGCGAAGCGCTTGAAAATGCAGGGATGATCGTCACAGGAGAATCACAAAGGCTGATCGAAGCGGTCGAAATACCTGCCCATCCGTGGTTTTTGGGAGTACAGTTCCATCCAGAGTTCACCTCACGCCTCCAAAGCCCGAACGCATCCATCCTCGGTTTTGTAAAAGCAACGTTCGCTCATGCCAATCCTGCCTGAGATTCCCCTTCTTGACCATACCGCTTTGGAAAGTTTTTTAGCACGCCGTTTTGAGGCGCAGAGTGAAAAACTCTCCGACATCCCCCACCCAACTCTTCTCAAAGATGCCCAAAAGGGTGCAGAACGGCTAGCCCGTGCTATCCGTAGCGGTGAGCGGATTGCCCTCGTCGGCGATTACGACGTCGACGGCGTCACCTCCACCGCCATCGTCAAACGGTTCTTCGATCTCATCCCCTATCCCCTTATCACAACAATCCCCAATCGATTTACCGATGGATACGGTGTCTCTAAAAATCTCCTCGAACGTGTCGATGCGGATCTCATTTTTACCGTCGACAATGGGATCAATGCCATCGAAGCGGCCAAAGTGTGTAAAAGCAGAGGGATCGACCTGATCATCACCGATCACCATACCCCCGGAGACACACTACCCTCTGCCTACGCTATCATCAATCCCAAACAGCACGATTGCCCTTATCCCTTCAAAGAGATATGCGGTGCGCAAGTGGGATGGCTCCTCATGGGTCTGCTCAAACAGGAGCTGAACCTCTCCACCGATATGCG